>CAJHIR010000006.1 GCA_905067535.1 Candidatus Argoarchaeum ethanivorans | reverse complement strand
CAGGCAAATCCAAAAAATGAATTTGACCATAGCCTTTCGAAGCTTAAACCGCTGATGGGCAGGACTAAGAAAACGGGTTGGCTGATCGATCAGGTACTGCCTGGGTTGTATGGGCTCAGTGAGGAGATATAACGGTGGTGAAAGGTGCAGCATAAACAAAACTAATATCTATCAAGTGCATAGTATTGAACTTAAGGCAGGTGATTTGGTGACAAAAGAACGTTTCATCGTATTGATAGAGAGGGATGAGGACGACGTCTTTATCGGCACGGTTCCAGCAATAAAGGGTTGTTACTCATACGGCAATACACTTGATGAGCTTATGGCAAACGTAAAAGAAGCGATCGAAGCACATATCGAAGCTTTTGGTTCAGAAGAAAAAAATCTGACTACTACCAAATTTGCTGGCATCCAGGAATTAGAGTTAAAAGTGTAAGATGAAGTTACCACTCGTTTCTGGGGAAAAGATGTGCAGGATTGTTTTCCAGCTTGGCTTCACGATGGTTCACCGAAAGGGAAGTCACACTGTCTGGGTGCATGAAAACGGTAGAACAACAACTATTCCACTCCACTCTGGAAAAGAACTTCCGAGAGGGTTAGTAAAGAAAATCCTGAAGGACGCAGAGCTATCGATCGATGAATATTTGAAGATGAGATAAATATGAAGTTTTGGATAATTAATGTCGTAGGTTAACCATTCTGAGAGATAAAGATTATATGAAGCAACAGGAAAGTTTATAGGTGGAAAATAAGAATATGCTCTCTATTATTTGATCAGGGCTGACCCATGCACTTAAAAGAGGTTACACAGGACTTTCCAGAAGAAAGCACGATAGAAGTGGATGCAGAAGACGGCAAACTAATCTTCAATAAGGTGTGACGGCTTTGGTACAGCTCTTCGCAGATGCCATAAACAACAGGAATCTTTTTTCAAATCATTATCTTGAAAATCAGATTAATTCAACAGTAGAATGGGAAAAAGACGAGCACGTGTCTGCTTTTAAAGAGATTAAAAAAATTTATGACACTGAGATTGCTTTTGTTGAATACTTAAACGAATCACAGCTTGAGAAACGATTTTTCAGAAGAGTCTTTCAGATCATCCTGCCTAATTTCGAGGTTCAGGAAACAACAAAGACCAAGGACTTCCCAGACTATGCCTTTTTTCCAGACGAGGAATCTCTTAACAATGCTCACAGGACAAAAGGAACCAAGTCCTTCTACAACGGTTCTCTTGCAATCGGTGAGGTTAAAAAATGGAATGCTGAACTGGATCGTTTCGGGAAGAACAGGCATGATAAAAGAAGAAACCCAAGCTTTCAGATATGGTTATACCTCCATGAGACTGAGCCTGTGTGGGGAATACTTTCAAATGGGCATAAATGGCGACTGTACTATAGAGACAAGCCTCTCGATGTTTATTACGAGATAGACCTTGCAGCCATAATAGAAAAGAAAGACCTAAACAGCTTCAAATACTTCTATTATTTTTTCAGAAAGGAGGCTTTTCTCCCAAATGAAGAAGGCAGGGTGTTCCTTGAAAATGTGCTGAAAGGCTCTGCAGAATATGCCAGAGAGATAGGGGACAACCTGAAGGAGAACGTCTACCGAGCGATGAAAAAGATCTCTGAAGGGTTCTTTCATTGGCATGAAAACAATCTCGACTATCACGATCCTGTTATAAGGGAATTGGGTCAAAAAAATACGATGATCTTGCTTTACAGACTTCTTTTTCTTCTGTATGCTGAAGGAAAGGGACTGTTGGATCTGAAAAACGAGGTCTACTGCGAATCCCACAGCTTTTATCGAATCAAAAAGGAGGTTGCAGAAAGAAGGGATGGATCTGAACGTCATTATTATCTTCCAACCAGCACCACTCTCTGGAGCAGTCTGAAAAACCTGTTCAGGCTGATTGATAAAGGGAGTAAGAGTCTTGGAATTGACGATATAATCCATGTGCCTGCTTACAATGGCGGACTTTTTGACCCTGGAAAAACCCCTTTTCTTGAGACGTGGGATATTGGCGACCGCTTTCTTGCTGATGCCACCGACTTTCTCTCAAGAAGCAGTGTGCCTGATAATTCGCATCAGGTGGCTCAATCACGTAGGTCTCACCGCAACGGAGATGATTTAGGGTTTGTTGATTATTCCACCCTTGAAATCAGGCATCTTGGAAGTATATACGAAGGACTCCTTGAATACCGATTAAAGGTAGCTGAAGAAGACCTTGTGGTTACAGGTGGGAAAGCAAGGAAATGGGTGAGTCTGGAGGAGTTTAACGTGGCTAAGAAGAAGAAAAAGTCCTTTGACGAGTTTAAGGAGTTTGACAAAATACGAAGAGATGAGTTGTACCTTGCAACTGATAAAGGCGAGAGAAAGGCTACAGGCTCGTATTACACACCGGATTATATCGTAAATTACATTGTTGAAAACACAATCAGCCCGGTGGTTGCAGAAAAATGGAGAGAAGCCAAAGAGAGCCATTCGAGATTCACTGACGCCACCCTCTCGGTGAAGGTTCTCGATCCTGCGATGGGAAGCGGGCATTTTCTTGTAGGAGCAGTTGAGTTTCTGGCAAGAAAGCTGATGGAAGCTGCACAAAAAGACATCGAGGCTGGACTGGTGGAAGACGATGGTCATTTCACCAATGACTGGGCACGCCGCGAGGCAGTCTCACACTGCATCTACGGTGTGGATTTAAACGAGCTTGCAGTTGAACTGGCAAAAGTATCCCTATGGCTTACAAGCATCAGCAAGGATAAACCGCTATCGTTTTTGGATCACAGATTAAAACAGGGAAACAGCCTGATTGGAGCCAATTTGGAGGATTTGCCATGGCATCCTTCAAAGAGGGGAGTCAAAAACCAGAGGAGATTGGACATTCCAGAAGGTTTTATCAAAAAACTTGTTGATACAATGAGTTCAATAGAATCGCTCGATGACGACAGTTTAGTTAACGTCAAGAAAAAAGAAGAGATATTTGAGAAATGCAGAACCACAAGAGAATACGACATGATAAAGACCTTAGCAGACGTTAGAACGTCAATTTACTTTGGAAATGAAATTGATGAAGGCAGATATGGAAAGTATTCTGGAGATGCTTTCTGGAGTTCTGAGAGTGAATGGACGGAAAGAAGAGAAAAATGGTTTGCCCAAAAAGGTAGAGAGATTGCAGAAAACAAGAAATTCTTTCACTGGGAGCTTGAATTTCCTGAAATCTTTTTCAAGGGCGGAGCGTTAAAAGAGAATCCGGGATGGGATTGTGTGATTGGGAATCCGCCCTATGTTAGAATGACCACAATGGAAAAACCCGATTTTGATTATTTAGAAACTAACTATATTAGTGCAACTGGTCATTATGATATATATGTGATGTTTATTGAAAAATCATCCTCGCTTATTAACAATTGTGGCTATCTGGGTTTCATCACACCTCACAAATTTTTCCAGGGGGAATATGGTCGTGGAATTAGAAAATATTTGACTAAAACATGCCAAATAAAACAAATTGTTGATTTTGGAGATAGACAAATATTTGAGAGTGCTACAAGCTATACTTGTTTACTTTTTATAATGAAAAAAATGTTAGATGAGGTAGAATATATAAAGTTAGGTAGTGACCGAGATCCTAAAATATGTTTACATGTTTTAAATAAAGAATCGATATGTAAGATTCCATTCAATTCACTTTCTGATAAACCATGGAATTTTCATATTGGTGGTATTCAAAATTTATTAGATAAAATGGATAATATTTCTATAAAACTTAATGATGTTTCAGAAAAAATCTTTCAAGGCACTGCAACTACCGCAGATCCTATCTACATCGTACCATTAATCAAGGAATCGGAAAAGGATTTATCTATTGTCTATTCAAAACATTTGAGAAAATTAATAGAATTGGAACATAAGATATTGAGACCAATGCTAAAGGGTCAGGATATCAAACGTTTTGATATAGTCGAAACAAATACCCATTTTATTTTTCCATATGATCTGATACATAACAAGGCAATTGGGATTACTCCAGATAATATGGAAAGATTTTATCCCAAAACTTTAGCCTATCTCACCGAAAGTAAGGAAAAATTGGATGGTAGAGAAAATGGAAAAATGAAAGAGCGTTCGGATTGGTATTTATATTCTCAAGAACACAATTTAGCTGATTTCGAAAATCCAAAAATATTGACTCAAGTATTATCTAATCATAGTTCTTTTACATTTGATAAAGAAGGTAAATACTACTTTGTAGGTGGTGGAAACGCTGGCGGCTATGGTATTCGTTTAAAAGACAATAATATTAGCAACTATTATTTCATTTTAAGTCTCCTAAATAGCAGAGTGTTGGAATTTTATTTAAAACAAATAAGTACAACGTTCAGGGGTGGCTACTTTTCATTTGCACGACGATTCATTAAACATCTCCCCATTCGCCGCATAAACTTCACAACCCTACCAGAAGAACGAACTGCCCTTGCGGATTCATTAAAATCGAGATACAACGCCAACGAGTTCGATAAAATCATACAACTCGTCGAAGAATGCCTCCCGAAAGACGCAGAAGGCAACTTCCTAACCGATGAGGAGAAGTCCGATGTTGTGCACGACCTTCTTGCCTATCTTGCCGAGCGGATGATCGAGATGAACAAGGAGAAAAACAAGGAGATGAAGGGATTCCTCGAATGGTTCGAGGGAGATCGGCGCGAAGATCGAGACTCTGACTAACAGGACGAAACTGAAGCGATACTATGATATAGATTTTGACGGGCTTTTAGACATCCTGAAGAAAAACAAGAAGAAAATACCGATCAATTTATCAAACAGACAATTCCAGGCAAATCTAAAAAATGAATTTGACCAGAGCCTTTCGAAGCTTAAACCGATGATGGACATGATTGAGAAAACGGATTGGCTGATCGATCAGGTAGTGTACAGGTTGTACGGGCTAACCGACAAAGAGCTTGAAGTTCTTCAAAATAATCGATCTCAGAAGGAAGCACGATAGAAGTGGGGGGATTTCATAATTCGTATTTATAAAAATAGCTCGAACTTTTAACTGAAACGTTGAGAAGAGCCTTTATAGTATTGTGTTTGTCATGGGTGCGATGGATGATAGTTTTTTGTCATATTTTCCAAAATCTACTTATTACCCATACCAAAGCGAAGCAATGGAAAAAATCTATGATGCACTGCTTCGTGGGCAGTTTGTGTTGTTCGAGGGTGCATGTGGAACAGGGAAGACATTAAGCTCGCTTGTTCCGGCACTCAGTGTCGGTGAAAAACTGGGAAAAGTGGTGTTGATTGCAACAAATGTGCATCAACAAATGGAGCAATTCATCACTGAAGCCAAAGAAATTAAACATAGAAAAAATGTTAATGTTGTGGTGTTAACCGGCAAGATGTTGATGTGCCCGCATCCTGATATGGATTATGATCGCTGCAAACTACTTCGTGAGAATACTTTTGAGCTTGTCGAAGCTGAAAAGGATGCTGGCGTCCTCAATACCCAGCTCAAAGCACTCAATAAAAAATACAAAGATACACAGGATGCTGAACTGGTCGATCTTCGAAATGCGATTGCAAGAGATGCTGATGAAGAGAGAGAGAAGTGCCGAACACTTAGTACCGTATCCTGCAATGAATTATACGAGTTGTTAAAATCCGATAGCACCGCAGGTTTTCGGGAATGGCTGTTCAGTACGGTCCGCCGTCCGGAAGAGATAGCAGGATGGGCGTATGAACATGGGGTGTGCGGCTATGAACTTTTAAAACGTGAAATAAAAAATGCCAATCTTATTATTTGTAATTATCACCATTTATTAAACGCTGATATATTCGATAACGTTCTTGGCTGGATCGAACGCACCCCGGACGACATTATCACAATCTTTGATGAAGCTCACAATATCGAGTCAGCGGCAAGAAGCCATTCTTCTTTAATGTTATCAGAGACAACACTGGATCGAGCGTTTGTTGAGATTGTCGAGCACCGGGTTAAGGATGCGGAACAGGTCGGTTTGCTTTTTTCAGTGGTGAAAAAACTCATCCATGATGCATACGAATCACGTTTACAGTTTGGAGAGCGTGAGCGTTTCACTGAACGCTGGCAGGATATGCGTATTTCAGATCCTACCACGAGAGAGGACTTGTTCAAAGAAAAACTTAAAAAAACGATGGCAGAGTCAGGATTTACCAATGCCGTTATAGATGCTGCCATTAAACTTGGAAGTGAGTTTGAAAAACAATACAAAAAAGAGTTTAAAATTGGACGAACAAAGATTCTAAAATCCTCCCCCACTCTTATTGCAGCAGTCTTTCTCTACAATTATCTTTCAAATACAAGCGAATACTATCCCATCCTGAATGTGCGTAGAATCGATAACAAGCTTGCCGGCAGACTTGAGTTGTTTATCAGCATACCCCGTCACATAACAAAGCCATTGTTTGAAACGCTGCACAGTGGCGTACTAATGTCTGCAACGCTCCGCCCATTTGACATGGTGAAAAACACACTTGGGATTACGAGGGATACTGTAGAGCTTGCTTTTGGACTTACATTTCCAAGAGAGCGAAGACGCATGATTGCAGTAGAAGTTCCGCCCCTGTTTGCAAAGGACAGGGATAATCCTGAGATAATAAAAGAGGTAACAGCAGTAATCACAGATATCATCCATGAAACCCCGGGAAATGTGATATTGTTTTTTCAAAGTGCAAGGGAGGCTTTGCAATATTATCAAAACCTTCAACCTGGGGTACCAATGTTCCTTGATGAGATTGGCATATCTGCTCAAAGTGTTAGAGAGAAATTTTTTAAGATTGGAGAAGATGAAGGTAAAGCAGTGTTAATTACCTACCTGTGGGGGACGCTTACCGAAGGTGTTGACTACCATAATGGACGCTCTCGCTGTGTGGTTGTTATAGGTGTTGGCTATCCAGCGTTAAATGATCGAATGCGTGCAATCGAATCTGCTTACGAGGTTGAGTTTGGGAATGGCTGGAACTATGCTGTCCAGGTACCTACCATCAGAAAGGTACGACAGGCGATGGGACGTGTGATTCGCTCTCCACAGGATTTTGGACTTCAGGTACTGCTTGATGCTCGCTATACTGCCGGATCTGCAAAAAAGCTTAGAAAATACTCTGTACACAATGCTTTTCCGGAAGATGAGCGCCTGGAGATTATTGATGTTGTGCCGCACCGGGTAAAGTACGCAGTGATGAATTTCTTCTCTGACCTGAATTTCCAGTAAATGTTCACTCACCTGTCCAAGTTTATTGATACGGATGTTAGACTGACGCCATAGCTTCAAAACTGTACAAATTCGTTTCACCACAAAATTGTAGAATCTCTGATTCTCGAATTACTGCGTAATCGAGTTGCATAATATTTATTAGCAAGAGTTACCATTGGTCATTCCGGTGAAAAATACAATGGACAAAAAACAAGCAATCATGGCTACCATTGTTGTAACACTAATCATTTGTGCTGCTGCCAGTACCTACTTTTTTACTGGATTGCAGGAAGAAGAACACAAAAACAATCAAACTATTGTAATTGTAACAATCGCTCCCCAGCAGGAATTTGTGGAAAAGGTTGGAGGAGACCGGGTCCGCGTTACAGTTATGGTTCCACCGGGTGCAAGTCCCCATACTTATGAACCAACACCAGGCATGATGAAAGAGGTTACAAAAGCAGAGATGTATGCTAAGGTGGGATCAGGTGTTGAGTTTGAGAACAACTGGATGGAAAAGATCATTAGCAATAACAGGAATATGAATATCGTAGATTGTTCAGAAGGAATTACAAAGATGGGAAACGACCCACATATCTGGAACTCTCCTGTTAATGCAAAAATTATGGTAGAAAACATTTGCAACGGACTTGTTAAGATTGATCCTGACAATGCAGACTATTACACTCAAAACAAAGATAATTACCTAAAAGAGTTGGATACTCTTAATGAATACATCCATCACAAACTCGACGGGTTCAGTAACCGGGTCTTTATGACGTATCATCCATCTTTTGGATATTTTGCAGAGGAATACAATTTGACACAACTTGCAGTCGAATACGGTGGCAAAGAGCCAACTCCACAGGTCATACAGGACTCTATAGATGAGTCTACCCGGTATAATCTCAGGTATGTATTTGTAGCACCACAGTTCGCAGCAGAACCTTGCAAGACCATTGCAAGGGCAATTGGTGGAGAAACAGCATCAATGGATCCGCTTTTCAGGAATTACACATCAAATATGAAACAAATAGCAGACTCTCTTGCATTAGAGTTTGAAGAATAAACTTGTAAAATTACAAGTACAGGTCTGTCCATTTCGTTGTTTATGAAAGAAGAGGTAGTAAGGTTGGAAAATGTATGGGTGCATTATAATCGTGTGCCGATACTGGAGGGAATCAACCTTGCTATATATCAGCATGATTTTCTTGGGATCATAGGACCAAATGGTGGAGGAAAGAGCACTTTACTTAAAGTAATTCTTGGACTGATTAAGCCTGACAAAGGGGAAATTAAGGTTTTTGGCCGCCCTCCTGAAAAAAGTAGAGAACGCATAGGGTATCTTTCTCAATACAAAGCCTTCGATAGAGATTTCCCAATCAGTGTCTGGGAGGTAGTACTGATGGCGCGGATGGGTTTGTATGAGATGTTTAAACGATACAGCGAAAAAGATAAAAAGTTGGCTGAAAGTGCACTAAAAACCGTAGAAATGATCAATTATAAAGATAGACAAATCGGGACGCTTTCAGGAGGACAGCAGCAGCGCGTTTTAATCGCGAGAGCTCTTGTATCTAATCCGGAATTGTTACTGCTGGACGAGCCAACCGCTGGTATTGATGCTTCTGCCCAGCGGGAATTCTATGAATTATTAAAGAAGTTAAATGAAAAAACGACAATCGTGCTGGTATCCCACGACCTTACTGCAGTATCTGTTTATGTGGATAAGATTGCATGTCTTAATCGCAAGCTATTCTATCATAACTCAAAGGAAATACGTCCGGAAGATATCAAAGCCGCTTATCAGTGTCCCATCGAATTGATTGCACACGGTGTTCCGCACAGGGTATTAAAGGAGCACTGAGGATACCATGATAGAGTTGCTACAATACGAATTCATGCAGAATGCACTGGCTGCAGGACTTCTGGCAAGTATCGTATGCGGAATCATTGGTGTCTATGTGGTGGTGAATAGAATGGTCTTTATCAGTGGCGGAATCGCTCATACTGCGTTTGGGGGAGTGGGTTTAAGTTTTTTTCTTGGTATAAGTCCTATGATTGGGGCTTTGTTCTTTGCTATTGCTTCTGCTCTCGGTATCGGTATGATCAGCAAAAAAACGAAGTTGCCAGAGGATACAGCAATCGGAATATTATGGGCGGTGGGGATGGCACTAGGTGTAATCTTCATTGGCTTGACTCCGGGCTATGTTCCGGGAATATCAACTTATCTCTTTGGAAATATTTTAATTGTATCCTCTGGTGATCTCCGCCTGATGCTTGTTCTGGTTACTGTCATCGTATCAGTGATATTTTTGCTATACAAAGGGTTCTTTGCTCTTTCCTTTGATGAGGAATTCGGAAGGTTGAGGGGCATTCCTACTGGTTACCTGTATTTTCTCCTTCTATGTCTAATCGCTTTATCAGTAATCGTTATGATGCAGGCAGTAGGCATTATTTTGGTGATAGCATTGTTAACGGTTCCAGCGGCGATAACCAAGCAGTTTACGTATAGTATGAAAAAGATGATGATTTTTTCAATTTTACTGAGCATGGTTTTTACAGTGAGTGGTCTGTGGATTTCTTACGAACTGAATATCGCAAGTGGGGCAACGATTATCCTTGTTGCCGGAGCTGGTTTCATCATTTCGTTATTGTTCAGTAAACGCTCGCTCTATTGAGCGTCAACTGGCAGTTATACATTAACAAAATAAATAAAGTGAGGTCTTTGTGAGGAGATGTTAGCATGAAGCAAATAAAAAGCAAGGTTTTAAAAAAAAATCAATGATATGGGCATAGGTATAACAAAAAAATTTACAATGCACCGACCGGGATTTGAACCCGGGTCATGGGCTTGGAAGGCCCATGTCATACCACTAGACTATCGGTGCCAGGTCAAGTGGGCCTGACCGGATTTGAACCGGTGACCACCCGGTTATGAGCCGGGGGCTCTACCCTGACTAAGCTACAGGCCCATTTTAAGAAACTGCACAACTTCGTTGTGCGGAGATAACACTCGATTGCAAAGCACTGCACAACTTTGTTGTGCAGAGTTACCGGTAATCCTTGATGCGCCGCCAACAGGACTCGAACCTGTGACGATCTGGTTAACAGCCAGACACTCTACCAACTGAGTTATAGCGGCTCTGAATGCACTTAAATGCATATCGAAGTATAAACTTTGCTATGCCAATAGTCATAGAAACGTTTATACTTATCCTTTTGCATTAAATATACTACTTTATAAATATAATTTGAAATTTTTATGGCATAAACCATAGGGGGAGACAGAAGGAGGTTTTTTGGTGGTAAATGTGCATATCTGTGAATGGAAAGTTATAAAAAACAGACACGGTTTAGTATAAATAAAAAATATACAGGAGTGAAGTTGTGTTGGAGTTAGCAAGCACTATTTTTGGGGTTGACATATCAAAAGGCTCACCAAGAGCCAGGACGCCCCCTCTTTATGCAGTGGTCATACTAAAAAACACAGATGTTGAAAAACTGCGGATGCTGAGTAAACACAAACTACTGAAGCTGATACATGAATACAAACCAGACATCATTGCAACCGACAATATCTACGAGCTTGCATCAGACAGAAAAGAGCTAACAAGCGACCTTCAAAAACTACCATCCAGTACAAGGATAGTTCAGGTAACCGGGGGAGAACATAAGGGAAGCCTGCCAGGAATTGCTAAAGAATATGGAATTAGCATCAATCGGTTTGATCCAGTGGACGAAGCATACGCATGTGCCATGCTTGCTCAAATCGGGGTTGGAGATGTGCTTGAAGCTTTTGAGAATGCGACAAGGATAACGGTAACACGCGCCCGATCTCTTGGACGGGGCGGCTGGAGTCAAAATCGATATCGAAGAAAAGTTCATGGGACAGTACGGGAGAAAACAAGAGACATAGAAGCATACCTCAAGGAATACGCATTAACACATCAGGCATCCTACACGCTTAAAGTAGTTCGAGGATATGGAGGCTATAGCAGGGGAGAGTTCATTATTCAGGTGCCCAAAGACAAATTGCGAATACATGGTGGACACTATGGAGATGCGCAGGTCGAAGTAAAAAGTATCGAAAAAGATCGTTTCAAATTCAAACCACTGACTAAGCCAAAACACCCTTACATAATTATAGGAATAGACCCCGGCACGACTACCGCAGTAGCAGTTCTAAAGCTTGACGGGGAACGGTTGTATCTCGGAAGTTCCCGCACAACAAGCACAGCAGATACTATTGAAACTCTTTCTAACCTTGGACGTCCACTTGTCATTGCAACCGATGTAAACCCAATACCGCATGGAGTGGAGCGAATACGCCGAAGCTTTAGCGCAGTGCCTTTCATTCCGCCAGAGTCGCTGAGTGTTGAAGAGAAGATTGAACTGACACAGGATACTCTATACACAAATACGCACGAGCGTGACGCTCTTGCAGCAGCATTGTGTGCATATAAAAAATACAAAAACAAGTTCGTTCAAATAGAGCGAAAACTTAGCAATTATGCAAATTCAGATGAAATAAAAGCAAAAGTCGTAAAAGGCGAGTCAATAGATAGAGCACTGATGCAATACACAGCATCAAAACCAAAAACAATACGAGTCAAAAAAACAGCAAAGCTAAAGAACCGGAATGAAACAGCAGCAACCAAACAAAAAGAGGAAGAGCAACTAATTATTTTAAAAGAATACATCGATGACTTACAAAAACAAATAACAAATAAAGACATTGAAATTAAAACACTTCACAACAAACTCAAAACACTTCGCACAAAAGAATACAAGAAACTTAAAAGGGATAAAGAAATACAAATTCGAAGCAAGAAAATAAAACACCTGACAATTGAAGTGCAGCGAAAAGAAGATAAAATCAGGGAATTACAAGATCGAAACAGCAGAATAAGGCAGATGAGACGGCTTGAAATGACTGGATATGCTACACCAGTAAAAATTGTTGAGTCATTTACCAGAGACAGCATACAACAAACAAAAGATGCCAGTGGAATAAAAAAAGGAGATGTACTGTTAATAATGGATGCGAGTGGGGGCGGAACAGCTACTGCTAACATCCTGTCACAGCTACAGGTCAAAGCAGTTGCAACCTACAATGAAATGTCACATGAAGCAGAACAACAATTATTTATCAACAACATACCAGTATTTTCTGCAGCACAACTAAATATTAAAAGAGAGAATGAATTTGCAATAGCAACTACAGAGAATATTACGCAGGCAATCACACAATGGAAGAAAAATGCAGAAAAATACCGACACGACCGGAAACGTGAGTGGTTACAGCAGCTAATAAAAGAGTACCAGGGCAAGCGAAAAAAAGAACTGAAAAAACAACAGGAGGTAACGGTAAATGGTGTGGAGAATCGATAAGCAGTACAAACATGCACAGAGATACCGGGAAATAACAGAAATACTGATAAAAAACGGTCTTGGCTACCTTCTCGATAGATTCAACCTTCGCCCATACCAGAAATTAAAACGGGCAATTCATAGAAAAAAGCCAGTACTGCCAACCGACGAAGCAGAGCGACTCCGTAAAGCACTCGAGGAACTTGGACCAACCTTTATCAAATTTGGACAGATGCTCAGCACACGGTACGATATACTTCCATCAAGCTATATCACAGAGCTATCAAAACTACAGGATGAAGTGCCATCGTTTGATTACCAGATAGTAACAAGAGAGATACAAGAAGAACTTCAAACATCACCAGAACAAATCTACAAACACATCGAAGAAAAACCACTTGCAGCAGCTTCTATTGGACAGGTTCACCGTGCAACACTTGCGACGGGTGAAGAAGTAATCATCAAAATCAAACGACCAGGCATAGAAAACATCATCAACACCGACCTTGAAATCCTGTTAAGCCTTGCACACTTCGCAGAAAAATACATGCTAGAGATCAGAAGGTATAATCCGGTTGGATTCATAGAAGAATTTAGCAGAACACTGCGAAACGAATGTGATTACATAAAAGAGGCAAGAACTGCAGAAACTTTTAAAAAAGACTTCGAAGATAGACAAGAAATTATAATCCCAACAATCTACAGAAAGTACACCACGCGAAGCATACTCACGATGGAATACATCAAAGGCACGAAGATTACCGAAACTGCGATACTGCGAAAAAACAACATAAACCTTGAACAGGTTGCAGAAAAACTGTCCAACGCATACTTTAAGCAAATATTCGAAAAACAATACTACCATGCAGACCCTCATCCAGGCAACATCCTTGTTACAGGTGACGGTAATATTGCTTTCATCGACTTTGGCATAGCAGGAAGGCTCGACCGGGAAATACTCAACAATATCACAAGCCTGCTAATAGCACTCATACGGCACGACATAAATAAGTATATTGAAATACTGATAGAAATGGAATTCCTTGATGAAGATCGTATCAACACAAGCCTTCGTTTTGAAATATTAGACCTGATAGATACTTACTACGAGACCTCAATAAAACACATCGACACAACAGAGCTTCTGGAGGATTTAATCAGCCTGCTTACAAGATACAATGGCAGAATCCCTGCAAACATCATGCTCTTATCCAAAACTCTTAGCTTACTTGAAGAAATTGGAAGAAAACTTGACCCTGACTACAATTTTGCTGAACTGGCAGAACCCTACATAAAAAGACTCATTAAACAAAAAACACAACCCGGAACAATTGCAAAAAACACGATAGAGACACTGGCACAAACTGTTGGCACACTGCACAAAACACCAGCTCGTATAGACAAAATACTAAAACGAATAGAGCGCGGCACACTAAAGATAGAATTCGAAGACAGAGGTATCAGAGAGGTAACAACTGAGCTTGGTACTTCCGCTAACAGGCTTGCCCTTAGCATCATCATCTCAGCTTTGATCATCGGTTCATCCATGTTTATACAGAAAGACATGCAGCCACAGATTTATGGAGTAACACTGATCGGGATGGTTGGCTTTCTGATTGCAGGAGCACTTGCGTTCGGGCTTGCTATAAACATCCTTCAGTCAGGAAAAATATAGATCTGGCAGGGAGTGCAGTATATATGATCATTGGCATCGACGATACTGACTCGAAGACTGCCGGAATGTGCACCACCTATCTTGGTGCACTTGTTGTTGAGAGAATTTCAGCCCTGGTAGAGTCCACTGTCCCCTACCTGTTGCGTTTAAATCCAAATGTACGTTTTAAAACACGAGGCAATGCCGCTGTTGCATTCGATGTTGTGTTAGATAAGAGAAAAATGGAAAAGGTGAAACAGATATGCTGTAACCTTATTGAAGAGTTTGCAGTGTTCAGCGACAATAATACTCATCCGGGGATTGTGTTTTTAACAAAAGAGCAAGCATTTGGCATACGCAGCAGACTTGAGGATTTTTCTCTCCAGGCAGTTCGTGACTTTATTACTATTGCTGAGGCAAAAAATTTCCTTGGAGAATGTCATATCGCACACGTGGGTTACAAGAACGGGCGCGGTCTCATTGGTGCACTTGCAGCCGCTGGATTTGTGTTTAATGGCCTGCCAGATTACACATACGAACTCATCACATATCGCAAGCCTGAAAACTGGGGGAAAAAGCGATTTTTAGTAGAGAGAAGTGTGTGGGCTGCCGATTCAATGTCTTACCCGCACACGTGGGATACAGTTGATTGTAACAACTGTCGCGTTGTGTGCTCACCGCATGGGCCTGATCCGGTGCTCTTTGGAATTCGCGGCGATGATGTGGATGTGATTGAGCATGCCTCTAACATCATACAGTCAGAGCCAGTAGAGAATCGCCTGATGTATATTACAAACCAAGGCACAGATATGCACATTACAGACAGCAGTGTTGCAGAAGCAAGGGATGGATGCTCATATAGGATTAAAGGTATGGTTGAAACACCACCACAAACGATTAGTGGTGGGCACGTCATATTTACTATCAAGGATTCTACAGGCAGAATTGATTGTGCTGCGTTTGAACCTACAAAGAACTTCCGCTGTCTTATTAAACAGCTTGCAGTTGGCGATATTGTCACTGTGTATGGTTCTGTTAAGAATAAGACGGTCAATATTGAAAAGATTAATATTGGTCAGTTGTCGCCACGAGTAACCATGCGAAATCCTGTGTGTTCTGCCTGTGGTAAACGAATGAAATCAGCAGGCAGGGGTCAAGGCTACCGGTGTAAAAAATGCAAAACAACATCCAGCATACCTGAGAGGCTGGAGACAGCTTCCCAGCTGGTATCCGGTTTGTATGAAACGCCGCCTGTTGCTCGCAGGCATCTTGCAAAACCATTGATACGATACACCGATGAGACTGTGGTGCACCCAAGCAGATGAGAGGACAGAGCTTTTTATATCAAGATTCATTATTTATTTGATTACTGCTGTCTCGGCAACTTAATTTTTAGGCACGCGAGAATCTGTGAAGATGGCAGCCCCAACCATGCCACCCCTGATCAATTCCGGGGCATCCGAGGGGTGTTGGTTGTTATTTGTTTTACGGATCTCCTGTTTCATGTAGTTATGTACAACGGTTTCGGTGTTTGTGAAGTTTGCGAGTTTAGCGAAACACAGACTTATATAATAATTCCTAATTGAAAACATAAAGCATCAATTATTTTTTGTTGTACTTCCAAATCTTCGATTCTACCTATCTTTCTAATTAGACGTCTCTTATCAAGTGTTCTTATTTGATAACAAAGCACGATAGACTCCCTATCGAGTCCTCCAATTTCAGCAGGTATCAAAACCTCGTTAGGATAAATTCTCCTACCCGGTTTTTTTGAAGTTACAGGTAGAACATTCACTACCGGCAAAATTTGGTTTATCTCTTCTCCGCTTATCACAAGAACAGGACGGGTTTTTCCCTGTTCAGAACCAATTACCGGGTCAAGATTAGCAATGAATATATGCCATCCATACTTCATTTTTTATACCCACCCCTCTGAATCGACAGTTCTAAAATCTTCTGACACGTCTCTAAGATCATCAAGGAAAAGATCATCTTTTACTGCTTCTTTTAACTCCTCAATTTTTTGTTTGAAACTATCTGGCCTTTTTTTGATGATTAAAATCACTTCCATTATTTCATTTTCAGGCACATACTGAGGAATCTTCATTCTTATCTCATGGTCTTTTGGTATTCTCACAATTTGTTTGATTGCTTCCATAATCTTATTCCCTCTTTATTTTGCTTATCAATTTATATCAAAACTTGATTCATATATCTTCTGATCGAACTTCAATCATTGTTTACTTCTTACTCATCTCTTTTGCTAACGCACTCGATACTGCATAATCGAGAATTAATTTCCACACACGAAATTGTGACCGAAGGTGATTGCCCCGGGTGCAGAAGCTGGGAGCGTCAACCGGAAACTTTGGCATTAGATAGCCACTCCCGCTTCTGTCACAAAGGCTTCAAGCACAGGCGACTCGATCTCAAGAACCTCCTTGCCAAAAGTCTCGATATGGAAGCGAATAGCAGACTTGACGTCGGCTAACGCATCCTCACAAGTGTCGCCTTCACCAACAACGATGCCTTTGAGACCAAGCGGATATGCCACACAACCATCTGGATGTTTCTCAACCACAACTTTGAATTGTTTCATCATATCGTCCCCCCAATCTCTGGTAATAATCAAAATGTTTTTAGCGCATCTGAACCCAAATACACTCTAATTATACTCCATAGAATCATAAGTCGTCTCTAAATCCCTGCTTAATCCTCTCAATAAATTCATCTCGATTTGTGTTGATTTTTACATCATCCAGATAAAAGTTACCACTTCCAACTAGCCAAAAGAGCTTATCCACACAATAAGGTAATTCATTAATATCTTCAGAAAATCTGATGACATCTTTAAAAACGTCATAATCCGAATTGGATTTACTTATGCCTATTCCGTGAAATATCGCTTTGATGTGAACATCTGGTTTTACAAATTTGGGATAACCATTCTCTTTCAGAAAATCGCAAGCTAAAGCAAACCCCAATCCAAATACTTCCTCCTTGAGCAGAAGCGGAAGGGCAACACGAGTATATTCGTTCAGATAAAATTGCGAAACAAAATTATCAAACTCTTTCAAGTTAGAAAATCGTGAAAGGAAATGTGATGCTGAAAAAACCGACTTGCAAAAGATAACCCAGTAACTTCTGGGGTTATCGATTGTCATTCGTCCATGGGGTTCATAGTTATTCTTAATCGTCGTAAATAGTTTCTCCCAATCGTTATCATATTTCTCAATAATTTGTGGTGGGCTAAAGTCTTCTAAAAATGGTCTTAGTTCTTCAATGGGACCTATCGTACTTTGCATGTTTCGTTTATTAGAAACGGATTCTAACATTCCCAATAACAAATCTTGCACGGATTGGTTTTTGCATTCTTTCCAACTATTAATGTGCTTGTCAAGCATGTTTTCATCAATAGGATCAAATGAAAGTAGATACTTATTAGCTTCATCAAATATATTCCTGTGAACAGTTACTTTATTTGTCATCACATCACCTATTATTCAAAGATTCTATGGAATACAACGTAATATGTCAAAATTCTTTGCTTCATAACTCAGAAATGTCTTTCCAGACGACTTAACATTATCTTGCGGTATCAATCCACCCCAAAACCCCCTCAACCACACGACCATCCCAACCTCCGCGTCCAATGCATAAGTCTCCCGAAGTCACTATACCCTGTACTTAATGGATACTGGGATTGTTAGCGTTTTTGGCGTATAAAGGTTTTGTTTTATTTGTTCTGTGTAGAGATATCCCTCTCGTTGTTTTCTGCACAACGAAGTTGTGCAGATCGCAAGGTTTATCAATTTTTTAGATAATTGTTATTGTATAATGAGGTCTGTTTTTCTGTTGAGCCTACTGTTTTGTTTGTTGGTAGTGCAAGCAGGTGCTGTCTCTCTTGAAGATGGTGTGAAAATCCCGCTTGTTGCTGATTATATCAGCAGCGACAGCGAAAGAGGTGTGTTTTTAAGCGCTCTTGTTGCTGTAGAAAATGGTAGCGGACATGTATTTGTAGATACAAGCCCGTATGCGCAGGTGGATTTGCAGGGTTCTGCACGTCTTGCTGCAATGGTTGCATCTGATATTACGTCTCTTGATCAAACACAATACGACTTCTATTATGTGATTGCTGTTCCCTCCCCAATCATTGGAGGCCCCTCTGCTGGTGCAGCGATAACAGTAGCAACGGTTGCTGCGATTAACAACTGGTCAATCAGGGATGGGGTGGCGATGACTGGTACAATCAGTCCTGACAATTCCATTGGTCCTGTCGGGGGAATCCAGGCCAAGCTCGCTGCTGCTTCAGAAAATAATATTACGCTCTTTCTGATTCCTGAGGGACAGCGCAAGTTCACGGTTTCGAAAAAAAACGAGAAGAGTGGACCTGGTTTTACATTTATAGAGGAAAAGACCGTGGTTGTTGACCTTGTAGAAGAAGGTAGGAAGCTTGGCGTTGAGGTGCAGGAAGTCGCTGATATTTATGATGCCATTTATCTATTAACCGGGCATACTGTTGACGTTGGGTATATTGATGGTGAAGTGATTAGCGGCGATTATGTTAAATTGCTTGAGCCTCTTGCTGCTTCATTAAAGATAGAAGCTTTGAATATGTATGGCAAGACTGAAAAAATGGTAGCAAAAGATGATACGCTCAAAAATGCAGACGATATGATAAAACATGCAAATGAGATGTATGATGATGGAAACTACTACGCTGCAACATCCTTATATTTCAATGCAATGGTAGCGCTTAGAGACATTTGCTGGCATAAAGAATATGATCAAGCTGACAACAAGACTGCATTCGCAATAGATATACATAATATGGTTGCAAGGCAGATTAATGCTTCAGAAAAAGATATAGAGCAGTATAAAAAATTAGGGGTGCGAGACCCTGAGACGATTGGAGCTGCAGAGTCAAGAGTTACACGTGCGCGACAGTTGTTGCACCATGCAGACGCCGCGAGTCCAGTAGAATATGTAAGCACTCTTGCATTTTCCAATGAGCGGGCTCGCACAGCACAGTGGTGGCTTACACTAACCAGTTCCGATGTAGTTGTGCCAGAGGAAGAACTGCGTAACCGTGCTGCATGGTACTTAGCACAGGCACAGTCTGTGACTACTTATGCACACACACTGATCAGTGAATCTAATTTTCATGAAACCATGCACTGGGGTGCTGACGAGGACTTAACTAATGCTCGTATACAATTTGAGAAAGGGTATTATTCAGGGTCTCTCTTTGATTCTATTCATGCCATAGTGAGTGCAAGTACGATTATCGGGATGATGAGTTCAGGGGATCGGGATGAACGCGTACAAAAAAGTGAGCAGGGGGCTAAAAATGCTATTCTGGAGGCACAGCAAAAAGGTGTTAAGCCGACACTTGCCATCAGTGCTTATGAATATGGAAAGACACTTGCAGACCCTGATGGAAGACTTACCCAGTACAATTATGCTAAATCTATAGCAAAGACCTCGATGGTGCTGAATTCAAAAGGCGTTAAGACAGTAAATACTACCAATTACAATATTACAACGGTTGTTCATCAAAGCATGAATAAAACGATTGCCCCTGAAAAACAGGTCAAAAAACAAGAGACGTACATGTCCCTGCTTTACAAAAAAATTCCATGTTTTAGATGTGTTGGAGCTATGTCAGGCATTATTATCGTGTTTCTACTGTTAAGATTCAAACCACGACATCTCTGAAAAACAGTAATACAGATCAAGCCATTAACTTTTCTAACAAGATCAAACTCATGCAATCACAAAAAACCAGATAAAAAGTTCAGGTCTGCTTGAAAACATATCCTCTCAGGGCAAAACCAAAGAAGCATCAATAGAACAAAAATATCCATCAAGTTGGAAACGCAAAATTTTTGGTAGTGTCCTATAAACCGTGACCTTTATAAACCCCAAACCACATAATACATTCCATGACCAGGGCAAATCTAAATGACCAGACATGTTTGAATCCGGACTGTCCGGACTACCGAAAGAAAAACACAGGACACATCATTAAGAAGGGATTCAACGCCAAAGGCAACCAGATGTTTAAATGCAAGACTTGCGGTGTGAGATTTCCTGAGACCAAAGGCACGGTATTCTACAACAGACACCTCAAAGAAGAACAAATCATCATGATATGCAAGCTTCTCGTCGAAAAAAACGGCGCCAGAGCGATTGAACGCATAACAGGGATTCACAGAGACACAATATCAAATGTTATCGAAGATCTCGCAAGACATGCAAGAGAAGTAACGGATTTATTGATAAAAAACGTGGGATTGACCCGGATACAGGTGGATGAAATGTGGTCATTCGTCAAAAAAAACAAAAGAAAATTGAACAGGGAGATGTTGGATCAGATAAACATGGCGACTGCTGGATATATACAGCTATAAAATTTGACACAAAACTCCATTTAGCCCATTACACGGGCAAAAGAGTACAGGGAACTGCGAATAAACTGATGGCAATGGTAAAAAGCTGTGGTAATGTGCCTGACACTGATAATAAGGCTACATTCGTCAGCGATGGTAATGATCAGTATACTACAGCTCTACTCGGGAACTTCGATCCGGACACAATCAACTACGGACAGCTTGTCAAGGAACGGGAAAGAGGCAGAGTTGTTGGAAAGACGAGAACAATAATATTTGGTGATTTAGAGGCTGGAGATATTGAAACGGTGTATGTAGAACGATATAACCTTACCCTGCGGCATGGAATCTCGAGATTGGTCCGGAAAAGTCTCTGTTTTTCGAAATGCAAGAATATGCTGGACGACCACCTTGACCTCTACCAGTGCTACACCAATCTTATTAGATCCCATTTGGCACTTACGATTGAAACTCCCAAAGGGGTCAGAAACATCGAGAGGACTCCGTGTATGGCTGAAGGGATCACCAATCATTCATGGACGTGGAGGGAATTTTTGATGTTTAAGGGTGGGTCATGAAATTTAGGACACTACCAAATTTTTAGGGTGGTCTGGTAGCTTCTATCTCACAACCATTTTCTACGCATCTCCGCGCGAAGCGATACGGAGGTCTTGTGGTCTGGTAGCCTCCATCTCACAACCATTTTCTACGCATCTCCGCATCGCAAAGCGATACGGAGGTCTTGTGGTCTGGTAGCCACTATCGAAGCCGTCAAATTAGCTTTTTGATTTAAAACTCTATCT
>CAJHIR010000005.1 GCA_905067535.1 Candidatus Argoarchaeum ethanivorans | reverse complement strand
CCTGATCGCGGCAAAAAAGGCGTGGGCAATATAGTCAGGTATGGACATGACAAAAACGATAAGCAGCGATTTAAATGTAATACGTGTGGTAGTGTCTTTGTAGAAACCAAAAACACGGTTTTCTACAATCGCAGGTTATCAGAGGATCAGATAATCCTGATCTGCAAATTGTTGGTAGAGAAAAACGGGATAAGAGCCATTGAACGCATAATGGAGATCCATCGTGACACGATATCAGATGTCGTAGAAGACTTAGCAAGACACGCAAGGGAAGTGACGGACTTTTTGATAAGGGATGTCGGACTTCCTAAAGTCCAGGTAGATGAGATGTGGTCGTTCGTTAAAAAAAACAAAAGAAAGTTAACCTTGGGGATGGTGACGCAGATAGACATGGCGACTGCTGGATATACATAGCGAAGAAAGCGGATACAAAACTTCACCTAGCACATAGCACCGGTAAAAGAGTACAAGACACGGCAGATAAGCTAATGAAAACCGTAAGAAAGCGGGGCAGAATACCAACAAAGGATGAGAAGGCGACATTCACTAGTGACGGCAACGATCAGTATATCAATGCCCTCACTGAGAACTTTGACGAAGAGACGATTAATTACGGGCAACTCATCAAGGAGAGAGAAAAAGGCAGGGTAGTCGGTAAGACCAGGACAATTATATTTGGTGAGGTAGATTACATGGGAATAGATACAGTCTATGTGGAGAGATACAACCTAACGTTGAGACATGGCATTTCGAGGCTAATCAGGAAAAGTTTGTGCTTTTCCAAGTGCAAGGAAATGTTGGATAATCACTTGGACGTGTATCAGTGCTATAACAACCTGATTAGAGTTAACCTGGCATTGACGATAAAAACGAAAAAGGATGAGAAAAACATCGAGAGAACGCCATGCATGGCTGAGGGCATCACAGATCGTATTTGGACATGGAAGGAATTGTTGATGTTCAAGGTAACATCAACTATTAATTAGGACACTACCAAATTTTCACTCGATCGCTTCGCAATCGAGAGTTCTAGGTTTATTTCTGCACAACGAAGTTGTGCAGTGCTTCTCGCAATCAAGAATCAAAGGTTACAGGTATTTCTGCGAAAGCGAAGTTGTGCAGTTGTTCAGGTTAATCTCTGCTTACGGAGTATGCAGCGTTGAAGTATTGGTTTAATGTACGTTGTGCCCTGCTTTCAGTTAGTAATTTTAGTCGCTGCCGCCAGAGTTCCTTTGGGCTATTTATTTTTGTGTAGATGTAATTTAGTGCATCTTCTATTGTTTCAAATATCATTGGCTGTTTTGTAAGTGTTAAACGTGCTGCCTCCCGCACTACCCAGACTCCAAGTGGTGCCCAGTAGCTTGGCAGTACCTCCCTGATTGCGATTGCGGTTGCACACCGTCGTTTTTGTTGCAGGTATTCAAGTATGGGCAAACGTGCTGCATAGTAGCCCCCACCAAGCGTTGAATAGCTTTTTTTGGCACGATGGTTTTCACTGTCAACACCAATCCACGTGTCTTCCGGATTCCACACGCTTTTTGGCATCCAGATTTCCATAAGTTCGAAGGAGTAATGTCTTGGTAACAGGAGTATCTCGAAGTGGTTACCGGAAAGCTCGCCACTGTGCACAGTTATGTCTGTTATCTCGGGGTAATACTGTATCTCTCGTATCAGTTGTTTTCCAATGCTGTCGTCTGTTGCTGTAATGCTCCAGCGGGTCGGCACAAGTTTCCGTTTGCGCCCGATAAGACCTGCTGATAATAAGCGTGTGATATAGTCCTCGCTGATGTTTGAGGTGTACAATTCGTTTATTGCGTCTGTTGACAGCACATCAGTATCTGACACGATCGCATCAACACGATTCGGCACGACCGGATTTTCTGCAATGTCCAATTTTTTTATGTCGCCACTCGGACCCATGGGTGTAAGCACATCATCAAACCGCAGTGTTGCAACCGGTGGTTTTTCAAATAATATTTCTGTGTCTATTGGTTTTACTGAGAGTGCGATTTCCTGTGTCTGCTGCAGCAACCTGTTATTTGGTGCTTTTTTTACGTTAACTGTTGTTTTTGAACGTATGAGGTTTGAGCGCAAGCTTATGATATCTTCGATTGTTTTGTCAAGCCATTGTTCAGGTGCATCATAGCTTGATGCTTCATTTCCTGTTATCCCGGATGGCAGCAAAGGTCCTGCGTTTACCAGTGGGTAACCTGCATGCCCAATAAAAACAGATGGTGGGGATGCCCCAAAAATACTGGTTTTACTGGTTTGCACTTTTTTCTGTGACTCAAAGCGTTTGATTACAGGGCATATTGGTCTACCACAGAACCCCTTTCCTTTGCATCGAATACATAGTCCCAACAACAACCACCTTTTTTGGTTCTCTTTAACATGATGCCAGATAAATCATCGTATTTCTGTATTTCGTTCTCTTTAATCCATAGAATTTTTTGATGGCAGTTTTCAGTTTAAGAAGGATTGGGTAGGTTACCGTATCTACTGTTCAGGTAGGTCAGTGAAATATACCCAACAACAATAGAGAACACGTAGAATATGAATCGATCCAGCAAAGCAACCGATGCAGCTACCGCAGAAGAAATCCCAAGCGATATGTAGAGTGAGATCATCAGAAGCTCTGTAATTCCAGCCCCGCCCGGTATAAAAAAGAAATAACTCAGGAATGTAGATAAGGAAACTACAATCATCACAGCAAAGAAAGAGACGGGGTAGCCAATCGACAAAAACAGTGTATAAGTAGTTGTGAAGATTAGCATCCATGCAATAAAAGACAGGATGATATTAAAGCCAACCTTTTTCCTGTCATTAGAGAGCTTTAAGGATGTTTGAGCAAATTCACCTATCTTCAATGTTATGTAATCATCGAATGTTTGCAACGTCTTAAATTTATTTCTAAGAAATGAAAAAGGGCTAAAGTAGTAAATACGTGAAATAATAGCTTTTCCCCTGAAGCCTTTCCCTTTATATTTCTTCTTCAAGATATAACCCATAACTGGTACACAGATGATGAGAAGCCACACAAGCCCCATTATTACTTTCAGTGGTGTGGGAAAATCATGAATAAATATGAGGACGAAGAATGTTGAACACATTCCTAAAAAACTTAACATAAAAATGCCTGTAATCCTCTCGATTATGACCGTAGAAAGGCAGACAGTCTTGTTTACGCCTATTTTCTTTGACAGGAAGTATGCTTTTAGCGGGCTTCCAGCAACCTGCGGCCCTGGTGCAGTAATGTCAATAAAACTACCGGCAAGAGAGATTGCTAACAGTGAAAAGAAAGGTACTTTTTTTATACCATTCACAAATATCTGCCACTTCAAGGTTCTAACAAATATAGTAGATATATAAAACATCACAGCCAACATGAGATATTCTGGATTTGCATTTCTTATTGCAACATAGAGGTTTAAGAAGCCGATGCGATGTATGATCAGGATTAAAAATAGTAACGTTATTAAAAATATCAGAAAGCTAAGATTTTTCTTATCCATTTTTTATAGACATCCTGTGGAAAGTATATAAGTAAGCATCTGTCCACTAAATCCTGAGAATAGTGGAATTAAAAGGTTATCATCCATCTTGTTGACAATGGTCTCAATAATTGTTGCAGTTCCAGCCATTACTATTATTACCAGCAAAGAGTTTATAAATACACACCCTATGAGCATATCCACTATAAATTCGGCTGCACAACCCTCGGCAGCTTTATGCTTAAGCTTTGGTATCCATGTCCTTCCAAACCTCTTTCCGAAGATGGCCGCAGATGCATCGCCGATTGTTGCCATCAGTATGGCTGCTAAGGCTATCTCTTTTGAAAAAACGCTAATAGCTATTATCGCACCCATGAGAAAGAAAACATTACCACTCAAGCTGTCCCTCTCTTTTTCTCTATAAAGCTTGTGAAAAAAAGGTAGTTTTAGTCCAAGCTCAAGCCTTGCAAATTCTACTACAAGGGATATTATCAATAGTAGGCTCAGTACCAGTAGTATTAGTTGCTTGGATAAAAAGAAGTAAAATATAACTATTAGCACAGAAGTGACATGCACGGTTTTTCTCTGGAGTTCCCTCTTTAAATCGAACTGTTGAGCTTCCATTGATCATACTTTTTTCTCCCGGTACTTAAATACTACTTAACTTTTTAACATGTCCGGGTTTAAAGGATATCACAAAAATCGATAGCTGTAGTCAACTTCATTATGGCACCTGACTGAAATCTTCAACTACAGGGCTGACCATCTTTCTCTCCTTTTATGGAAAAGCGTGGATCAAAACCGGGAATTTAACCATGGAGCACAGAAAGAACGCAAGAGCGAAGGTGCCCTCTAGTTTTCTGCACTTCCCAGCGGTAAAAAAGTTTATCTCATGATTTTGCACAAAAACGACCACGACTTACCTTGAGTGTGTTCACGAATTCCAAACACTCGATACCTGATTTTGCAATCGTCACACGTGTTGCAAGCGAAAAGAATTAATGCTATGGTAGCTATAAATTATTACTGACTCACTTAGTTTGGTTTTAATTGACACACAATAAAAAAATGGAAGCTAAGGAAATCGACTTATTGATTGCAGACTTGCATGCAATATTTTCTCATCATATATCAACTTTTAGTCTTGGGTAAAACACATGACAGCAACCGAACTTAAAAAAATCAGATTGATTGCAGACTACCAGTTTGGTCGTGGCGCTGGAAGCATCCTCTTTCCAGAAGACGTTACCATCAGTTACTCTAACACCAGACGTATCCGCCAGGTACGTTACAGGGGCAGGCGACTTGCAACACTTAAAGCGCAGGATGGCATGTTCACCCTCGGTATTGTTTCTGCAGAAAGATTGCACAGGTTTTTTCCGCAACCATTGCTTCGGGTAACAGTCAACGATGATGCCGCACCATTTATATCAGCAGGAAAAACCACTTTTGCAAAACATGTGATCGCTGTTGACCCAGAAATTCGTGCGGGTGAGGAAATACTCATCGTGGATGATTGCGATCGTCTGCTTGCTACAGGAAAGGCACTGCTGGCCCCAACTGAAATGCTGTGTGCCAGAAGAGGCGTTGCAGTGGAAACACGTGCCGGTATCAACAGCAAAGACTGAAACAATAGATAAACGGTTTAAAGGTATTATGGAACCCAAGAAGGAACAAGCACTCGAAATTCTAAGACTGCTAAAAAAAGAATATCCAGCAGTATGTCGTTCTCTTGTTTGCTCTTCTCCTTTTAAACTGCTGATTTCAACCATTCTTTCTGCCCAAAGTACAGATGCTACAATAAACAAGCTTACATCAAAATTATTTAAAAAATACAATAGTTTTACTGATTTTGCTAACGCCCCTCTCGAAGAGCTGCAGCAGGACGTTAAACCAAGTGGGTTCTATCGTAACAAAGCAAAGAATATTAAACGAACGAGTCAGATAATAATCGAGCAATTCGGTGGGGAGTTGCCGCAGAAAATGGAAGAACTTCTCCAGTTACCTGGTGTGGGACGCAAGACCGCCAACATTGTACTTTCCATAGCTTATGGAATCATTGAAGGTATTGCTGTTGACACGCATGTGAAGCTGGTTTCAAACAGGCTTGGGCTAACAAACAGCAGCAATCAAAACAAGATTGAACACGATTTAATGATGCTGTTTCCACAAAAAGAGTGGGATAACATCTCTTTATTACTTGTACGCCACGGCAAAACAGTGTGTACTTCCCGCAATCACCGCTGCAGCACCTGTGTTATCAATCATCTATGCCCCCTGTTTTTTTCATCGGTCAGGTGAACTGGTTAGATATTAAAGGGTTACAAGAGGCGAAAACATCTATTCCTTAAGCCTTCTACAAAAGCTGTGTCCATCGATGTAACGGTGTGTGCATAGTTTTATAACAGAATAAATGTGAAAATGTTATGTTTGTTTTATCATCGGCAAACAACAACCATGATTGTGCTGCTTGCAATCGCGATGATAACCGTCCCGATCGCTTCAGCAGGTGTTACCGTATTTGAAGTAACGCCGACTACGACAACATGCAATACGAACTCCCGTACACGGTACAGGTGAATACGACATGGTTCAAATCCCTTAATATAACGATGCCTGCTGAATACACAGCAGTTGTGCCCGGGGCTGCAATCTTACTGCACGGCATTGCTGACACAAATGGTGACGGACTGGTCACTTCACCCGATGCACTGATGATATTAGGAGGTACACAATAATGGAAATAAATATAACCGAACAACGAAACAGAAAG
Organism: Candidatus Argoarchaeum ethanivorans; assembly: GCA_905067535.1. Next base: position 15,405 of record CAJHIR010000005.1, on the reverse strand, counting down.
ATGGATGATCGAAAGACCATAAACTATGCACTGATCATGCTTCCCCGTGCAGGCGTGATTGCAATCTCTGGGTTAATTCTGGGCACGGACATCTCATCACGTTTCTGGGGTGATGTGAAATGAAGCAAATAGAGATCATTGCAAAGGGTGAAGTGCAACAGGTTGGGTACCGTGACATTGTAAGAAGGATCGCTCGAAAACTGGAGATAACTGGTTTTGTTGAGAATCTGAAACCTTATGACGTTAAAATCGTTGCAGAAGGAGAAGAAAAGATTCTTAACACGTTTGTAGATCAGGTCAGAATAAAGGGGCATCCGGTAGTTCCAGTATCGGTTGAAAAGATTGGGGTTGAGTTTAAAGCAGCAACCGGTGAATTCGAGTACTTCGAGATCAGGCGAGGCGATCCACAAGAAGAGCTCGGTGAACGGATGGACACAGCAGGTGCACTATTGTATCGGTCTCTAGAAATTGGGAATAAGATGCTGGATAAACAGGGCCGGACAATAGAAATTCTGGAGAATGTGGGTGAAGATAATAGAGAATGTGGGTGAAGATAATAGAGAAATGAGGAGTGCACTCCCGTCTTTAAGTGAAATACGCAAGGATACTCTAAAGCTGAAGAGTAAATATGAACTGCTGAGCAAGGATGTAGAAGCAATAAAGGTTAAACTGGCAGTGTGAAAGATGTTACAGCAAAAAAAGAATTATATTAAGGGCCTGTAGAAAAATAAAGTAGCACTTTTGGCAGATAGATCCTCATGTAAAAAATCCTGATGGGGGGTAGTTGTAAACATTACGAAAGTTGGAAATTTCGATAGGTTATTTTTCGGTGGACCCTTAAATCAAAGCTTCTTAAATTAATATCGAGCTGGATGATGGATCTTTGAAAGATGTAAAATCAATGGCATTCGTAATATGCTCTGTGGCATGATTCTGAAAAAAGCATATAGCTTATGCTAATGGATAAAAATTTTTGCGGTCTTCTTATAACTTTGTCTTTTCCCAGAGAAATTTCCTCTCGGGAATAAGATCCTGGGTGGATGGTAAAAATAAAAAACAAAAAGAGACTCGAATGGGCCTTAAGGCAATATAAAATGGGGAAAGAAGAACAGAAGTACCTTGCCGGGATATTGGGTGTTACACGAGAAGGTTTAGGCAGATTCACTCTGAATACAAGATTGGATGGGATGTTCCTATGATAAGTAAGAACCTGGGCAGACCAAAGAAAACAATTCCTGAATCATATGAAAATGTTATCCTAAAAAAATATGAAAGGTATCGTTTGAACGCCTTATACCTTGAGAAGGTGATTTATGCAGAAGACCGTGTAAGGATACCTCATAACACAATCCATAATGTGTTGAAGAAGTATGGTTTTGCAGGGGGGAAACAAGTAAGCAGAAAAGAAGAAAAAAGTGGACCTATGTATGAAAGAAAGCAGAGCTTAACTGCCAGGGCATATGGATTGGCATGAACCCTCCGGTGGACCTAAATTATGTGTTGTACTGGATGATGCAAGTAGAAAGATTCTTGCTGGTGGAGAGTTTGGAAATGCAACAGCGGAAAACAGCATCAAACTCGTGAAGAGTGCAATTGAGGAGTGTGGGCATATTGGTTTTTTAAGAGAATCGATAACTGATCATGGTTCACAGTTTTATGCTAACAAGAGGGATAAAAATGGAGAAGCAGATCATTCATTTGAGAAATTCCTGGAAGAAAACAGGATCAAGTATATACTTTGCAGGTATAATCATCCTCAGAGTAATGGGAAGACAAGAAAAATGGTTTGATCTGTGCAGGATTCATAGGGGAAGGTTTGAGATATTTGAAGAGTTCCTTGATTGGTATAACCATTGTGCTTTTTGAGAGTATTAAAACCACTCTACCCTCGTTTTGAATATTCATTTCAGTGGCAGCAGTTCCCGCTGTGACCATAAACGCATGCAGTCGAGGGGTCGATTCTTTATAGTTTCGTAAACATTCATGTACAACTGCTCGATTAAATGGGCACAAATACCACACAAAGACTTTTATCAGATATCTGCATGTGTTTCCTGTTATGATACTTGCGGCAGGCGCTGAAGCAGTAATTGATCTCGTCGACGATGTTGTGGTAAAGCATCGAATCGAGAAAAAATATCGTTTGAGTGATATTGATCTGAAACTCAGGCAAGAACGAACACGTGCAGAAGCAAAAATCATGTCTGCTGCACGCCGTCTTGGAGTGAGCACACCAATTATCTATGATCTAAATACTGTTAATATTGTGATGGAATACATCGACGGCACACTACTTAAACACGTCATTGATACGACTCTTGTTAGAAAAGCTGGAGAGATTGTGGGAATGCTGCATCGAGGTGGAATCATACATGGGGATCTTACAACCTCTAACATGCTGTACCACAAGGACCGCATATATCTCATTGATTTTGGACTTGCCTTCTTCGATACATCCACCGAAGCTCGTGGTGTTGATGTTCATGTGTTCTTCCAGACACTAAAAAGCAGCCACGAAAAACCAGAAGAACTTAAAACAGCATTTATGAACGGATACAGAATGATGCTTGCTGAAGCTGATCAGGTGTTTCAGCGCGTAAGAGAGATCGAAAAGCGTGGACGGTATGCATAAACTATTTGTGGGATGCGAGTGTTAAATTTCGTTTACAACGCATGAAAAAAATAACGATTTTTCTAATTGTATTTCTATCGGTTTTATATTTTCGCAGTTTTACCTGGTTAGTTAATGTATGGCTAACAGACTCTTATTACTCTCATGGGTTCTTGATTCCGATCGTCTCTATTTTTATTGCATGGAAAAATATTCATCGTTTTGAACCTGAATCTGCACCGTTTAAAAACGGGATGATAATCTTCATACCAGGTCTTATACTTTATACTATCGGGTTTATCAAGCTTTTTCCTTTTTTATTAGCTCTCTCTTTTTTGTTTATAACAAGCGGACTAATCCTTTATTTTTATGGAAAAAATATGATGCGATGCTTTTTATTCCCGGTATCCTTTCTCATTTTTGCAATTCCACTGCCACTACTACTACTACTAAAAATTGCATACACACTACAGCGTCTCTCAGCCTATTGTTCCACACTACTTATTGAAGTGCTTGGAGTTCCGGTAACGAGAATTGGATCGGAGATTCACCTGCAAAACGCTTCTTTCACTATTGGCTTACCATGCAGTGGTATGAACTCTCTAATTTCTTTACTGGCACTTGCAGTAATTTTTATTTATCTTTTAAAATGCCAACCGTATAAAAAAATTGCCCTTTTGTGCGTAACAGTCCCGATTGCAATTATCGCAAATATTCTAAGGATTACTCTTTTGTTGCTTCTTGCAAATCATTATGGTGTAGAGGTAGCAATGAGATTCTTCCATGATTTTTCAAGCCTTTTTCTTTTCACTATTGCATTTATATTTTTAGTGGTTATTAGTACTATTACTGGATGTAAAGTCAGGGTCATTGAAGATAGAGGATAAAGATGAAGAGTTTCTTTGAAGAATATTCAAAAATTATTGGACTTATCTTACTTGCTCTGGTAGTTATCCTGCTTTTTTCCACACCATCCACCATTTTTTCTAGCTCCATCACAACGATTGACACAGAACTTTCACATGCATCTGGAAAGGAGATTATGGTTGAAATGAAGCTGGATTTTGGGAACAATGAACACATGCGTGCATTTCCAATGCATATTGACGGCTGGAAAGGATCGGATTACAACACGGAAAGAGTTGCAAAAAGCCTTGAGGCAGATGTAATGCTTATGCGAGCTTACTCCAATCCAGAGTCATATCAACCAGTATTCTTCCTGATTGTCCAGTCCAGGAACCGTTCAAGTTTTCATCCCCCTGTCGTCTGTTATCCGGCTCTTGGATATACTATAGAGGAAAAAGGTAAAGAAGAGATACCTGTGCATAATGTAAGCTGGGTAGCAAAACCAATGTATTCCACATGGGAAAATAAAAGGGAAGAGTGGGGTTATTTCAATGGAACCATTTTATCAAAGAAGCTTATTGTTTCAAAGGAGTCAAATGGAAAGGTTACCGAGCGAAGAGTTGTCCTGTATTTCTATGTGAAAAAAGGCATCTCATCAAGGGATATCACGATGATCCGTGTATCGTCGCTTGCACCGACCGAAGGTTCATACGACGGAGTTCTTGATCTGACCAGAGCATTCATGGGTAAAACAATACCCTACATGTTCGAGCCTAAAGAAAGGCAACCTACTATATTTACTCTCATCACTTCTAACTCAATTACTGGCAAACTGGCAGTTTTATTGTTTCTTATTATTCCAATCATTATCATTTTCTATCCTCAAATAAGAAATTTGAAGAAGTTTGTGAAGAAATAAATCTCATAAGACATCCCGCAATAAATAACCTGCCAGATTCATCATCTCGTTTTTACCGGCCTCACCGGAATGATGTATGGCCTCTCGCCATCGCTCTTCACCAGAGCTTCTACACCATAAGCACGCCTGATGTTCTCAACCGTAAGCACCGATTCAGGATCTCCCACAGCAAATATCCTTCCACCATTTAACATGAGCAGTCTATCTGTGTATCTCGAAGCAAGGTTCAGATCATGGATCGCCACGATCGCAGAAATTCCCTTGCTTCTTACGATACCTTTCATGATATCCATCACCTCGAGCTGGTGCCTGATATCGAGGTTGCTTGTGGGCTCGTCCAGGAGAAGAATATCCGCTTCCTGTGCAAGCGCCCGTGCGATCAAGACCTTCTGCTGCTGACCTCCGCTGATCTCGTTAAAATCCCGCATCGCAAACTCTATGATCCCAAGAAGTTCCAGCACCTTCAGAACTCGATCCACGTCCTCATCGCTGCTTTTCCAACCAAGATGTGGACGTCTGCCCATCAAGACCGTGTCAAAGACCGTCGCAGGAAAGACACGTGTCGTGGTCTGGGGAACATACCCCATCTCTTTTGCAATCTCCATTCTCGTCATCTTGCTGATATCAGTTCCATCCAGAAGTATGCTTCCTCCTCTTGGAGTCAGGATCCGGTCGATGCACCGGATCAGCGTGGACTTGCCGGCGCCGTTCGGACCGACGATGCCGACTACCTCTGATCGATCCAGTTCCATGGATATGTTCTCGAGAACCAATGTACTGTTGTAGCCGAATTCAACGTTTTTTACTTTTAGTTTCACCAGTATTCCCTCCTTCGTCTCATTATCAGGTAAAGGAAGAGTGGAGCTCCCATAAATGCGGTCACCGCCCCAACAGGGAGGATTACAGGGGCGATAATCCTTCTTGCCACAAGGTCTGCACTGATGAGAATTACCGCACCGAGTAGACCTGAGACTGGGAGAACGTACCTGTTATCACCCCCGATGGCAAGCCGTGTCATGTGCGGGGCAACAAGCCCGATGAACCCGATTGTCCCTGTGAAGCAGACGATGGTTGCAGCGAGCAGTGTCGAGACCACCATTGTGATAATTCTGGTGTGCTCCACATTGACGCCGAGACTCTTCGCGGTCTCGTCTCCAGCCCCCATTGCATTGAAGTCCCATGACCTCATTATAAGGAGGGGGGCACAGCATGCAAGCGTACCGAGTATGATCGTCACAACGGGCCATGATGCTCTGTTGAGGTCGCCGACCATCCAGAAGACCGCTTCTTTCACAGCTTCTGCCTCACCAAAGTACTGGAGTATCGTTGTCATCGCACCGAATAGGTACATCATCGCAATGCCGGCCAGAATCATGGTCTCTGGTGTTGAGCCCTTGCGGCTCGACAATGCGAGGATGATAAACGAAACCAGTAGTGCGAATACGAATGCATTTCCGATAATTAGATATTTTCCACCGACGATGCCGGCTCCAGCAAGAATCGCAAGCGAAGCACCGAAACCAGCGCCTGAGGAGATTCCAAGCGTGTATGGGCTTGCAAGTGGATTCCTGAGTATTGCCTGCATCACCGCACCTGCGAGCCCAAGACCGACGCCTGCGATTATGCCGAGAAAGATCCTGGGAAGCCTGAGATTCCAGACGCATACATCTGCAAGCCATGTCGACTCATGTATACAGAGTTTGCCGTTCACCTCTTTGGCTTTGAAATTGTTGACTCTGTGACCCGGATCTATATCGCCGCTGATTTTTAGAGTCGTTTTTTCCTTATCCCGGTAATTACGCGTGATTTCAACTTTATTTTCACCAACACCTTTAATACTGATTTTACCGTCCGCGGATTTGATGATCTCTGCACTTTCCACCCAGCCGATATCATATTTGTCTATGAGATACTGTTTGAGTCTCTCGTTATCGCTCCCCGGGACATCGTCCCAGTGAAATATAAGTTCTGACTCGAATAGATTTGGGAACGGTTTTCTGAGTATTGATGAATATGCATCCCAGACTGAGATGTCTGCAGACCCAAGCGACGTGGAAACTCCTGTTATGCCGACGATCAGGGCTATAAAAAAGAAGATAAAAAATATCTTCCTTCCGATGAACTTCTTGTACTGCTCTTTGATCTCGTTCGCGGTTACTGTACGGCTTTCTTTTTTTTCCATAGTAACGCCCCATCTGTTCCGGAATCGACTCGAATCAACCCTCTATAACCTTAGCCACCTTTTCCTTCCAGCCGGGAATATCCGCAATCGTCATCACATCGATCGATCCGCCCTGGAAGTCGCCCTTCGCATCACCCATCCGCTCCTCGATCCATCCTTCCATTTCGAGGTATGCGTTCTTGAGCCCGTCGATTACGTCCGAATCCGCATCCCACAGTCCGCGCTCATACGCTTCAAGGAGTCTTCGCCCGATCTCTTCGAGTGCATAAGGATTGTTCTCCTCAAAGAACTTCCGCATCTCATCATCGAGGATGAATGTCTTTGTGATGTCATCGAAGATCCAGTCATCGACCTCTTGTGTTGTCGCTTCCCAGCCATAGACACGTCCGATCTTCGATGAGATGTCGCCTGCCCCTTTGTAGCCGTGCCGCTTCATCCCCTCGATCCACTTCGGATTGAGGAGCTTTGTTCTGACAACTCTTCTCACCTCGTCAGCAAGCGTTCGTATCTCGATTCGGTCTCTATCGCGAGTGTCGCCATAGTATGCCGGGACATCGCGTCCTGAGATTTCCCTTGCAGCGGTCGTGAGTCCGCCGTGCGTTCCAAAGTAATAGCAGCACCCGAGGAGGTCGTACTCATCGGTAACGGTCTTGTTGAAGGTTAGATCAACACTCTTGAGTTGAGATATAAGCTTGGCATGGGATTCCTCTCCAAATACTCCTTTTCCGTACTCATACCCGTTCCAGTAGATGTACACGTCGGATATATCCTTATCCTCCTTCCATGCAGACGCATAGACTGCAAGGTTGACGCCGTTGCCGTACGTCCCTGGCTTACTCGCAAAGATGCGAGCACACCCCCTATCTCCGTTGCCGTCATCCGAACTGGCTTCAGCGACGTGTTTCTTGATATAGTTCATCTCGAGCGGCTCATCAAGCTCTGCGACCTCTCGCAGTGCATCATCAACAAGTTCAATGCAGTTGTAGAAGCAGTCTCTCGTAATCCCGCTCACCCTGATCGTCACATCGATTCTTGGACGACCAAGCTCTTCCAGCGGAAGAATTCTGTACTCTTTCACCTTCCCGCCCTTCCATATCGGCTCAACTCCAATCAGATGCATGATCTGGGCAAGCTGCTCTCCATCCGCCCACATAATATCGCCTGCCATCCAGTACATGGCGATGTTCTCAGGAAGTTTTCCGTTCTCATCCACGTATTTCCCGATTACACCATCCGCAAGCCTCTGTCCAATCAGCCATGCAGCCTTTGTCGGCACCTTGAACGGATCGAGCGAGTAGAAGTTCCTGCCTGTGGGCATCACCTCCGGCTTGCCTTGGGTTATGAGACCGGACGGACCCGGTTCGATGTATCCGGCATCAAATCCATGGAGAAGAGAGCCGATCTCATCCGATGAATCGATTCTCCATGCAATCTTGGCTGCCTTATCCCTGACTGAAAATATCCTGCTTTCGTTGAGCCTCTTCAACCGGTCCCCAAGAACCTTCTTGCAGATACTTACAGGGTCTTTATCACTCAAAAATCCGTTCAGAATCTCCTTTCCAAGTGCGTCAATCCCGGCCAGTGCCTCGCTCTTCAGATCGGCGGGCTCTATATCCATTCCCAAGAGATCGAGGACAAGCTTTCTCATCTCTGAGTCATACCTCAGTATCGAGTTTACAAACTCAATCTTCTGATCGCCTTTGGGGTTCTCTCCGAATATATGCATCCCGTCCGGAATCTGGGTGTTGTAGACCTTTGTTATCGCTCTATGAGCCTTATCCATGATTCTATCAAACGGAGCACCGGCTTTCAGCAGTTTGTCGAGCTTTAATTCTTCTGTTAGATTCGTATTCGTCAAAAGATCGATGATGATGTGCTCAAGCGCATGGGCTCTCGCCTTATCAGATATCTTCGTCTTGTTGTACTCAGCGATCTGGTCTTCGAGTTCCTTCAGATCGCCATAAAGACCACTTTCTGTCATGACGGTCTGCATGTGATCAATCAGGGTAGCATAGCTCCTTCTTTTAGCGATAGTCCCCTCCGGGGGATTGTCTGAGTTGTAGATATAGAGATGCGGCATATCTCCAATTGCAATATCAGGATAGCAGCGTTCAGAGAGGGCAACTGACTTTCCTGGCAGGAACTCAATGTTTCCATGCGTCCCGACATGGATGATTACGTCAGCACCGAAAGTCTTCTCGATCCACCGATAGGTAGCCATGTACTGGTGCGGTGGTGGAACCTCCGGATCATGCAGAATCTTGCAGACCGTACCATCACACCTCGATCCTGCACATCCTCGTTTTGGCTGAACGCACACCACAGCGTTGCCGTATCTTACTCCTGTGACAACGATCTTGCCATCATAGATCATCGCTGCCGGAACGCCATCTTTTGCCTCGCCAGGTGGATTCCCCCATGCATCACACATCCTCTTCCTCACATCGGCTTTCAGTGTGTCAAACCATTCAATGTATTCGTCCTTTGTAACCATTGCAAGCGCGCCTCCTTTACTCACGATCTCATCGATCGTTGTCCACCTGAACTCTGATATCGCCTTGTGATCTATAATATTCCCGATTAAGCTCTTTCCGTTTTCAGGCACATCGACTGCATATCCAGCTTCTTTCATCGCACGAAGAATCCTTGCGACGCTCTCGAGGGTATCGAGATGCGCTCCTGCACCGACTGTCGCCTCAACCGATGTGCATGGGCTATTATGAAGGATGAATGCAACCCTACGTTTTGGTTTTGGCGTATCCTCAAGATCGATCCACTTCTTAATCCTTCTTACGATCTTCTTCAATCGCTCATCGATTGAGGCATGGCGTTCAAACTCGGTCCCGTGCTCTTCCTCGGTTCTTGGTACACCAACGATCAAAGGCTCGATTGCACCCTCGAACTCAGGCATTGCAACACTCCATGCAACCTCGCTCGAACTCATTCCCTGGGAGCCTTTCATCCATGCTTCTTCTGTATCGCGATAGATCGTCAACGGGTGAAATACCGGAATGTTTAGTTTTTTGAGGGCACTCACCGATTCTTCACTGTCCCCTGTATAGAATATCGACTGGAGGTTTACAAGGGCATCGATCTTCACAGGGTACATAAAGAAATCTTCGACTATCTCTCCACCTGATTTGGCACCGGTTTCAGAATCACCCATACCATAACAGAATGCAGGGATCACGTCAAACTCTGCTTCAAGTTCGCGGATCATCGCATCGATAACCTCAAGGTCACCGTTTGTCCAGTAGGTCCGATGGAACAGCATCCCGATCGCATGTCTCTTTTCTGGCTTGTACCATTCCAGATACTCCTTTACGCTCTCAAAGGCTTGCTCTGCGCGGGGATGATAGATTCCCTGCCACATCGTTTCAGCTGGTGGATCAAACTCGTAATCAAGACCCAGAACATCTTTTCCTATGTATCTGAGCATGTTTACTATGTTTTCTTCTCCGCCATAGAGGTGGTAGGCGTTAACTGTTACGACAACCTTCAGCGGGACGGTTGAAAGCTGCCAGTAGGATGGATCGTGTCCGAACGAGATGATTGGAACATTCACACTCTCCAGCTCTTCGATGACAGAGTCCCAGAACGCATCTTCTGTTGGACGCAGAAGAACCACGTCTGCATCTCTGAACGATTGTGTACAGCTCTCTCGCTTCGAACCGTCTTCAAGATCATGAGTTGACCACGCGCTGAGTTCTATTCCAAGCCTGTTACAGGCATCTACAAGGAGCGAGATATCGCTCCCCCATGTTACTGATGTTATTCTCATCTGCACTCCTCACTTCGTTCGGACTGCAGAGTGTTGTCCGATCGAGTATGTATCTCCAAATGTTTGGACAGCAGAGTGTTGTCCGATCGAGTATGTGTTGCAGAGTGTTGTCCGATCGAGTATGTATCTGAGAGGATCTCCCTTTCATGCGTAATGATGTCGTAAACCTCACCCGATGACAGCTGGTCAACCGCAAAATACCGCCCACCCGCGTGCTCTGCGAGCATCCTGCAATATCCAAGCTGCATCTTCACAAAAGAGCTGCCAACAGTTTCGGTATCGAGAATAACCACGTGAATGCCAGCAGATCTTGCTTGTTCCGCGATTGAGAGGAGTTCTTCTTTGATCTGCCCATGATTGTTTACAGAGACGTTTGCCCTGCCATCTGAGATTAAAACCATGATCGAAATCGTCTCATCGTTTCTATTCATCTCCCCAAGTAACAGATTGAGTCCAGTGTTCAGGCCCGCGCCAAGTGGCGTCTTTCCGCCAGTCGGGAGCTCTCTCAATCGTTCGAATGCCAGATCGACGCTTTGGGAGAGCGGGAGCAGCACATCCGCAGAATTGCCTTTGAACGCAACCATTCCGATTCTGTCCCGCTGCTGGTAGGAGTCCATGAGAAGCGACATAACTGCTCCTTTGGCGCTCTCCATCCGGTTTGAGGCTCCCATCGATCCAGACGCATCAACTACAAAAAGTGTTGCTGTCGAGACCTTCCCAACCCTGATCTTCTCTCTCACATCCCAGTTCTCAATGATCACAGCGTTCTCACCTGCCATACCAGAACCCCGGTCTCTCTGGTGTGGCGCAGCCGCCCGGATCGTTGCATCGATAGCGATATCGGTGGGTTTTCCTGGCGGAATTGTGTGGCTCGCATACCGCCCACGGTTGGAACGTGCAAGCGTCGGAATCCGCCTTCCCGATGTCTTGCCACGGCGTATCCGGTCACGTTGTTCCTTTGATCGCACTCTGCCAGCATCGATCGGATTCCCGATTGCAAAGACTGACTCTGGCGATTGTCTCTGTTCGCAATCGCCATCTTCATCAGGCGGATTCTGCGGTTCAGACTGCCCTCTCGGTTCATGCTCCCCTCCCGGTTCATGCTCCTGATCCTGTTTGTGTTCAGTTTGCTCTTTTCTTTCCTGTAGCTTTTCGTCTTCTTTTTCCGTCTCTTTCTGCCGTTCCTGCTTGTCCCTCTCTCGCTCTTTTTCATCCATCATCTGATCGAGCTTATCGGTATCGAGCTCCGGAGGCTCAAACGGCTTTCTCCGCATCCTGTGCGGCAGCGCAAGCTCCATTGCTTCTTTGACGTCGTCGAGCGTGACCTCTGTGCGGTTATCGAATGCTGCTATCGTCTTCGCAGTTCTATTGATGACAATCTCTGCCCGGTGCGTCTTGACGCCGAGTTCGATGCACATCTCAGCTGTGGTCTTAAGTAAATCATCACTGATCGTGACATCTGGGAAGAGCGACTTTGCCGCCATGATCTTCCCGGCAAGTTCCATCTGCGCATCCAAAAACTCCTCCCTGCACCCGGCAGGATCGGTTTCAAAGCTCTCTGCAACCTTCACAATCTTGACGCGTGCATCTATGTCGGATAAGCTTTCGACATTTGCCTGCAAACCGAAGCGATCCAGAAGCTGCGGTCTGAGTTCTCCTTCTTCAGGGTTCATCGTGCCGACGAGGATAAATCTCGCTGGGTGCCCCACAGATACGCCTTCTCGCTCAACAATGTTTGCACCCATCGCTGCGGAATCGAGCAGGACATCAGCGACATGGTCATCCAGCAGGTTTACCTCATCGATGTAGAGGATACCGCGGTTTGCAGCAGCCAGTATTCCGGGCTCGAGTGCACGTATCCCACCCTTGATCGCCTTTTCGATGTCAAGCGTGCCAACGACCCGATCTTCGGTACACCCGAGCGGGAGATCGATTACGCTTGTCCTTCTCGTCACACTTTCGAGTTTTTCGCCATTTTCGAAACGCTCATAGCAGTGGTCGCACATCCCGGCAGTATTCACTGGATTGCAGTTGAATGGACAGCCGTTTACAATCTCAATCTTGGGAAGTAATTCCGCAAGTGCCCGCACTGCTGTGGACTTTGCAGTTCCTTTTTCTCCTCGTATGAGGACACCGCCAATTCTCGGGTTGATTGCGTTCAATATCAGTGCCTTCTTCATTTTCTCCTGCCCGACGATCGCGGTGAAGGGGAGTGTCTGTCTGTTTAAGTGATGCATTCTATTTATCTCCTTATTTCTGCATTATCTTAATATTTTGTTTCACAACGTTGCCTTTCTAAATGCCGAGGTGCAGATCGCAAGCACAATCACCTGCACAACTTCGTTGTGCAGAACCATACACTTCGGTTCTAAATACACTGGTGCAGATCGCAAGCACAATCACAGCACCTGCTGCAAGCATCGCAATCTCGCCACAAGGTTGCTGCCAGTCAGAAGTACTCAACAGAGAATTATTCAGAAATCCAGGCATCTTGTCGGAGGTCACGAGATCTCTGCTTTGCGGGACATAAAGAGAGCACGCTCACAACCCTGATCAGGGAGTCAGATACACGAAGGTAATTGTCAGTGGATGTGACCATGGGAGTGAACGGTTAACGGTCAATTCTCGATTGCGAGAAGCACTACAAAGCTGCGCTTTGCAGAACTGCACAACTTCGTTGTGTAGAAAATAACGGTTAACGGTCAATTCTCGATTGCGAGAAGCAATCGAGTTGTCAGTGGATGTGACCATGGGAGTGAACCAAACAAAGATCAGCCGAGCGGCAGTAGTGGTTGGAATTGGAGGAAGGCATTTTAGTTCTCCTCCAGCGGTGGATACACAAAGACACCATCATCGACGAGGCTCTCATCAAGCCCCTGAAATTCTGTCAGATACTGTCGGTGCGCTGCTTCCGGATCCAGATCTGTAAAACGATCCGGATACAGCCATTTTGCGATGTACCCCATGCCTACAAAGTGAGCTGTTCCACCAAAGATGACATTGTTGATCACGTAAACCTTTCCATTTTCCACCGCAGGAATATAAGCCAGTTCCGAGCGATTCATAATCTCATCAGCGAGATTACTCAACTCGATCATGTCATTCGTATCGTATCCGCCCTCAGTTTTTGTAGCTCTGATTATAGCATCAGGATGTCGATTGATCACGTCTTCTTTAGTCACATCCGGATAGTCGATGGTAAGATCACGGAAGATGTTGTAGCCACCAGCAAGCTCGACCTTCTCACACCACCCGGAATTCCCTGCCGCAGTATGATACGGTCTCCAGCATTCGATGTACATCCTTGCTCTGTCATCCATGGGTATATCTTCCACCTCATCATAGATCTGGTTTAAGAATCCCTCGTAGAAACCGAGCCACACCTTTGCTTCATCCCTTTTTCCAAGCAGGTATCCCAGTAGCATCGTATCTTCCACCTGACTCGATGGTTTGTATCCGTCAACCCGGATGCATGCAATCCCTGGATTTGCATCGGTCAGCGTATCCTCGATTGCATCGCACTTTGCCTGGGAGAAGGATGCATACATGATGACAAGATCAGGATTACATTCCAGCATCGCTTCGTAGTCCGGAGACCAGACAGAACCAATGTTGGGATAGTCGCTGAACTCCGGGTATAATAGTGTATCTTCAATCGTATACTTGCTCACGCCAACAATCTTATCAGCCGCACCAAGAGCTCTCATCAGTGGCATACAATCTCCATTCGGCGTAATTATCCTCTCAATAGGTTTCTTCACCGTAACGATCTTATCAGTGGCATCGAGAACTGTCATCTCCTTCTCCTTCCCAAGTATGATCAGCGCGATCCGGGTCATATCAAGGATATCGATATCGCCATCGTACTTCGCATCAGCAAGTTCTGTTTCATCCATGTGCTCGGCGATGATCAGTTCGGTGTATGTCACATCCTGCATGTTTATTGTGTTATCCTCATTCGCGTTCCCGAAGACGCCAAGTGTGAAGTCAGATGCAGAAGCAGGTAGTACCAGCAAGAGTAGTATTGTTATTCCGACCAATATTGCATTTATTTTCATTATTATATTTCCTTTATTATTCTTTTCTAAACATAAGATATGCTGCCGCAAGGACGCATATCGATAGTACTGCCCCGAATCCTGGTGTTTTGCGTTCAGCCGTATCTGCCGGAAGCGATGTCCGGGTATCGGTCTTGGCAGCAGGCACAACACTTTCGACGCCATCCCAGCTTGCAGGTATCACCTCTGCCAGGTTATTGACGAGTAGTCCGTCGGATATTTTCATGGCGCAATCTCCTGGTACTATCGTCTCAAAGTGTATCGCTGCAAGCGATCCGTATCTTGAGACGCCATCGATACCAGGAAGATTGAAGAGCACTCGAATGGTGTTTTCACCAGTCAATGCCCAGCCAGCTATTGGTATTACTGTCCCACCGATATCTCCATCATCAACACCTGTAACGTTCACAGCAGCCGGATTAAACGATAGATCGAACTGCCCTGAGTCAAGATCGACAGCGTTTTTTATTTCTATTACAACGCTAAAATCACTATCCACCCTCCCGGGAGCATTAACACTGACACTGGTCTGGTATGCCTCTGCTGCCGTTGCAGGTATTACCAATACCACTAAAATTATGATAATTGTTGATATAGCTCTTGACATCGTATTCAATCATCATACGTAACTTTATCACTAATAAACGTTTTGTATTGAAAATTACAAAATAATTAATATTAAATATGCTCTTTAGTGTTGATACGTGTTATGACTGACCAGGTCTTGATAATAATCGCGGCGATTGCATGTTATGCATTCGTGGCTTACCTGGAACACAAGAAGAAGATTGATCTGATAGATCAGGGACTGTGGAATCCAGGGGAGAAGTAAGAAAGACCTGAACACAAGTTAATTACCGGAGTGTTTTTCCTTTTACTTGGGGTGGCGCTTCTGACTGGAGTATAGTTACACTTCGTAGAACCTGACCTTACGAGTGAATTGAGGCTTTCAGGCCTACTGACAATCGCGGCTGGAATAGGATTGGTGGTCGCTTATGCGATTCACAA
>CAJHIR010000004.1 GCA_905067535.1 Candidatus Argoarchaeum ethanivorans | reverse complement strand
AGAGGGGATTGAAATTTCCGATGAACAGCTCTCGAAGGTCAACATCGAGAGAGAGGATTTTTATGGTGAGTGAAATTATACTATTCATCCTGATATTATTAGTGAATGATCAAGTTATGACATAACAGTTCCTTAGCGGTTCGTATTTACTTCTGATAAAACCTGTTAAATGTTCAGGTTATTCGTACGCTGCTGCTAACAATAGATAATTCAACAAGAGGATACAGAAAAACCTAAAAGTAGTTTCGTATCTCTTTTGATAGATCTTCTGGTTTTTCAAGCACAACGGTTTGCCCCAACAAAAACGGCATGTACCAGGAATCAATGCTTGTGTAATTTGGTCGAGGGTTTGGGCGGGCAACCATACGTATGCCTAAGTAAAAATTGTCGTTTTCAGCATCTAACCTTCCTGAATAGATGACACAGTTGAATGCAGCAAACCCATGGTCGTTATAATACTCTAAAACATTGGATAGCCCCTCTGCAATGTCTCTTATATCTTCTGTTGTAAACATCAACATGTTTGGCTTGTTTATGATCGCCCTCACTTCACAAAATCCAGTTGGTGCAAATGGTACATGCCAGTAAATATTATTTTTCTGCTTGATTTCTCTATCCTTGTTGGCGTTCATCAGATCCGGCCAAAAATTTGCATGGTTTCTAACCTCGTACTGCACTGAAGAATCAGTTAATGTCTTAACATAGTGGAACGGGACTTCCTGTACTGAAATCTGTAAATGGAAATGCATTAAGCTGGCACCTGCTGGAGGCAGGTAATTGCAGCCTATAACAGGGTAGATAAGTTTGTTATTTTTTTGATATGCCTTTTTTATGCACTCGATTGATGCATTTAGAAAACGGTACAGCAAATCGGTATTGATGGTGCTAAAATCAAGATAATGAATGTCAGGCGAAGTTACTACTGCTTCGAAGTCAGCTCTTGGATAAAGGTTTGGGAATACATAAAGGTCGTCGAACCTCAAGATGTCTTCTTCGATTTGCTGTTTAGGAAATCTTGCTGCAATCTTATCAAGCAGAGGTTTACAGAAAATACAGTTCTCTTTTGATTTTTCGATTATTTTATCTAACCAATCTTTATCCTGGACACAGTAAAATTCTACCCACTTTTCCTTTAGATATGGGCAAATAACAGAAATTCTTGATGTTAATGGATCTGAGCGATATTCGATCTCGTATGTTACCGGATTTCCATCTGACGTTAGAACTTGCAGGGTCTTGGTTTCGGATTTGAACTCTATTGGCACATTAACTCACCAGTTTTTCGGAAACTGATTTGTAGTCAATCAGTTATGGTATATGAATTTACCTTTGGTGGGGGTGTCACGTTACATGGTGCTACGGTTAAAACTCTGGGGGCTCTGTCTTTCAAACCCAGAGCAGCATCCACACAAACCTGTATTTCTCATCCATGTTTTCATCAACCAATCCTGTTTGCACAAATCACAGCCAAACCAATTTTTATATCGGATATTCTCTATAAACAATGTTCAGTTGATCCAGTATCGTAACCATGGTCTGACCACACACATCGCAGATCTCTTTGAGGATCAGACCATTTTCAATCGTAAACATCTTGCCCAGTTTCACAATAGAATCCTTGTAAAGTTTGCCAGTTTTAAAATCGCTTTCTGTTATCCTGTAATCCAGTTTATCTAGCATCAGAGGCACATGGGATGTAACTGCAACCAGAACCACATCTTTATATCGTTTGTTGTACCAATTCGCAGAAACAACCAGCGCAGGTCTCTTTTTAACCGTGGTTAGATCTGTGAATGGGAATGGAACCAATACAATATCGCCCTGCTTATAAATCGTCATAATAAGCATCCTCTTCATTATCCCAGAACTCAAAAGCACTCTCTGACAATTTTAACCAATTTTCATTCTCATAACCATCGTCAGATTCTTCATTGAAAACAACGATGACTTTCATGGTCTTATGGACTGGGACATCTTCTAAGAATTCAACGACGCCGTTATTATATATTCCTTCCAGTGCATATTTTATCATGTTCACCTCCATTTTAATCTTTGAGGAGTCACGTATTTGCGTCTTGTCATAAACACTTTAATCCTCTGCTTTACTCTTATTATTTTCTATCTGCCACCCTTTCAACAACCACCCACACATCCCCAATCCACAAGACCAGTAAACGCTCGGTGCATAATCACCCTTTCGTTATACAGCATCAACCTTGCCCCAAACTTCTCGCTCCATCCACTTTGCGCCATCAAAAACCCCTTGCAGACTGAAACCAGCAGTCTTCTTCCGAAGTTCTTTTGTTGCATCCCCAGGTCCCAGGATGATGATCTGAAAGTAGATCAGGTACTCTTCTGTGTTTAATTCCTGTTTCAGTATGGTAAATGTCTTTTCCATAACTTCTGCACTTTTTTCAATGGATATCGCTCCAGCCAGACCTTTGGTGCTGGCGGTAACCGGACTGATTTCAGTTGCCGCGCGGGCGATTAATTTCTTAACTGATGTTCGTTTAAGATTATCCAAGATCGTGGATACCTCAAACATCAGAACGATCGACCCGATAATCTCGAGTTCATTGTTATCGACTTTTTTCATAAGTTTGTTCACAGATTCTGCTTCTTGTAATATTCTGTCGCTTGCTATGGCATCAAACAGTCTGCACCCATAGGTGCATGATGCAACCGTAATTCAACATGGCGCAAGCTCAATGATTGGAAAAGAGATTATATCAATCATAAAAACCAATGGTTGTATTGATAGATGTGGAAACCACGATACTTGAACTGAAAAATATCATATATAAAAATAAAATTGTCATGACAGCAGTACTGTGGCAAAACGAAGTCTGACTGATAGGAAGGTTTATACTTTGCGATTGCCTTAACAAAGATGTGTTCATGCAGGATGACGTTGTTTCTTAACCAGTCAGAAGGTGTTAGACTATAGTATGTTTGGAAGCTCTTTTGATAGAATAATACTATTATTTTTAATAATATTTTTTACGCTGGTAACCCGAAAACTTACTATCTATATCTTTGAAGAAAAACTCATTCACATAACCAGAAAAACAAAAACAGAACTTGACGACCTTCTGGTAAAGGCTCTTAAAGATCCGATAGGTTATGCTATCATTGGAATTGGGCTTGTCGCTTCTATCCACTCACTTCCACTGCCTGAAAACATCGGGACGATTGAAGTATCTATTATTATTAACTCCATTTTCACACTCCTGTTCACACTTATAGCACTGTTTGTAATCTTTCGTCTTATCGATGTACTTGCATACTATATGTACAAAGCAGCATCAAGCACTGAAACCAAACTCGATGAGCAATTGACACCTCTAATCATAAAAACTCTAAAAATAGTTGTGTTTATCCTTTCACTGCTCTTTATTCTACAAAACATTGGATGGAACATCACGTCACTGCTTGCAGGTCTTGGCATCGGCGGTCTTGCTTTTGCCCTTGCAGCACAGGAAACCATAAGTAATCTCTTTGGTTCATTTACCATTTTCTCTGACCGATGTTTTCATATTGGCGACTGGGTGAGAATCGGTGATGTCGAGGGGACGGTAGAAGAGGTTGGTTTTCGCTCAACCAGGATTCGACGATTTGATCAGGCACTTGTCACTATGCCAAATAGCAAGTTCATCAAATCAGAAGTAATAAACTTCAGCGAAATGAAAAAGCGAAGAATAAAATTCAACCTTGGAGTGTCCTATAAGACCACTGCCAAACAGATGACGGATGCTGTCGAGGGTATCAAAAAAATCATAGAAGACGATGCACGTTTCGAACGCTCGTTCTACATGGTACACTTCACAGAATTTGGCGCCTACTCGCTTGATATATTCATCTACTGCTTCACAAAAACCACAATCTGGAACGAATACCTCTCCATGCGAGAAGAGTTTAATCTTAAAATAATGCAACTGCTTGAAGAATTGAATGTTGAGATAGCTTATCCCACCCAGACAATTCAACTCTCTTGAATTTTGGACTCTGGTAGGTTATTTCGTTACAGATGTGTATAAAGCGAAAGTCGAATATCAGAGATGGTTCAATTATCGATCGCGAAGTAACAATCCCTGGAAAAAGAGTGAAATGCTTTTGACTCGTATTTTACTCTTTCATTATTTTTGTTAATGTTTCTGCTGCTTGATGAATTTCTTTGTATTGCAAGGTGATTTCTTCTGTGTTTGTTGTGATGTGCAATTCTTGTTTTCCGGTAGTGGTGCCAATGATTGTGTGCGGTATGTTTTGCAGTTGATCAAGCGCTTGTTCTGGTGTTGTTATAATCATGCGTCCGTATGTTTCTGAGAAAAGAAGTTCAGCATCTGTCAACTTATCCGTGGTAAGTGTAATCTCTGCCCCATGTGTTGGTGTAATGAGTTCAGAGAGTGCTATCGCAAGTCCACCGTTTGATATGTCGTGAGCAGTACTAACGCTGCCTGTTTGTACAAGTTCTCTTACGCTTTTAAGAATGTGTTCGATGTTTTCAGGCACTGTTGGCACACTCCCTGCGTTTGTGTTTAGAATATGATAATATTCGCTTCCACCGAGTTCTGGTTTTGTTTCACCGATGAGTATGATTGTTTCGCCTTTGTGCTGTATGGTACTGTGCGGCAGATGCTCTATTTCCATGTTGGTGAGTTTTCCAATCATGCCAAGACTTGGTGTTGGAAGTATGGTGGTGTTGTGTTCCTTGCTATCGTTATAAAACGACACGTTGCCACCGACAACAGGTGTGTGAAGTTTTTTTGAAGCATCACCGAGCCCGATGACTGCTTGCTTAAACTGGTGGTAATTTTCCTTCGTTTCGGGATTTCCAAAGTTGAGGCAGTCAACGATACAAAGAGGTTCCGCACCAATTGTTGCAAGATTCATTGCATTCTCAACAACTGCACCATAAGTGCCAGTGTATGGATCAACGAAGGTGTGCAGCGGATTGCATCCGGATGATAGTGCTATTGCAACCTCTGGTGTTATGCGTATCAAACCAGTGTCTGCACCAGGTTTTATGATCGTTTGAATCTGTACTTCGTGGTCGTACTGGGAATATATCCATTGCTTGGATGCGATGTTGGGTGATGAGATCACTCTCTGAATTACTTCTTTAAGATTGCCTGTTTCTATTTCTGGTGGTGAAATGTCGCTTGTTTCTGGTTGTGGTGCAGCTGAGGCTTGTTCAGTACAGGGTGCACCACCTGAAAGCAGGTGAATCGGCATATCTGCTATTATTTCTCCATTGTAGTGCACCGTGTAGTTGGGTGCTACTGTAAGTTTCGCGATCACACTTGCATTAAGATCATATTTGTCTGCGATCAGGAGCACTTTGTCAACGTTTTCTGGTTTTACTTCAAGTACCATTCGTTCCTGTGATTCTGATATCATGATTTCGAATGGAGTCATCCTCTCTTCACGAAGAGGCATCTGGTCAAGGTTTATGGTCATGCCAAGATTTCCTTTGGCTGCCATTTCACTGGTTGCACCTGCAAGCCCTGCTGCACCAAGGTCCCTGCATGATTCCACAACGCCACTATGCACTGCTTCGAGTGTTGCCTCTATCAGTAGTTTTTCCGTATAAGGATCGCCAATCTGTACGCTGCTTCGTTCTGATTCTGATTCGCTGCTTAAATCTCTCGAGGCAAAGGAGGCGCCTCCAAGACCATCTCTTCCTGTTGAGGCGCCAATAAGTATGATGCTGTTACCTGCATGCTGCGCTCTCGCTGTTACAAGATGCTTTTTATGAAGTAAGCCAACACACACCACGTTTACCAGCGGGTTGCCGCTGTAATCGTTGTGAAACACAACCTCGCCACCAACGACCGGGACCCCGATGCAATTCCCATATCCTGCAATACCTCTTACCACGTGTTCAAGAAGGTACTGGTTTTTTTTAATTTCAGGAGATCCAAAATATAATGCATCCATCAATGCAATCGGACGTGCACCCATGGATACGATATCTCTTACAATGCCGCCTATTCCGGTAGCTGCACCATTATATGGATCTACATAAGAAGGGTGGTTATGGCTTTCCATGCCAATAGCAAGGTAAAGAGTGTCTGTCAGTTTTACAATGGCTGCATCATCGCCAGGTCCTATGATGACGTCTTCACCGGTTGTTGGCAGTGTTTTTAACAAAAGCCCGCTTGAACGGTATGAACAGTGCTCACTCCACAGGTTTAAGAAGCAGCCCTGTTCGACCGTGTTTGGCTCCCGTCCCATTCTTTCGCTGATTAGCTTGAAGTCGGATTCTGGTATAAGCATATTTTGTATGACCTCGACTACTTCGTAGTCGAGAGTTATCAGTATTATATTTTTGCACAACTCGACTACTTCGTAGTCGAGGATTAACAACTGCACAACGAAGTTGTGCAGTTGTTAGTAATTTTTAAGAGTTATTTTCTGCACAACGAAGTTGTGCAGTTCTGTAGAATCATAAGAGCGTCAAGTGATGAAACCCTGCCGTCGCCACTAACATCAGCAATAGCAAGGATCTGAGGATTGCAGGGGTGGCTGCCGACTGCAATTTGAAGCACGATTGCAGCATCTTTAGAGGTGATTTTATCATCATCGTCAAGGTCGCCTTTCAGTGGTGGTTTTCCCCATGGGTGCATCAGAGGGAAGTAATCAATGCTGCTTCCGCCTAAAATTTGATGCGAAGTGTCGCCGATACCGTCGCTGTCGTTGTCGCTTCCCGTGTAGTCTGAGTAATAGTTGCCAACGGTTGAGGTGTTCCACTGGTTGGTGCTTGTGTCATAAGCGTTGTTGTTGGTGTTGTTGATGAGATTGTTGTGGTAGAGGAGGTTGTTGCTCGAAGAATCCAGGTAGATGCCGTAGTTGCTGTTCGATGCGGTGTTCTCTGTGAGCGTGTTGTTGCTCGAAGAATCCAGGCAGATACCGTAGTAGTTGTTCGAGTTAGCGGTGTTGTTCGTGAGCGTGTTATTGCTCGAAGACTGCAGCCAGATGCCGTAGCTGTTCGAGCTTGCGTTGTTGTTCGTGAGCGTGTTGTTGTTGCTCGAATACTCCAGGTAGATGCCGTAGTCGTTGTTCGAAGCGGTGTTGTTCGTGAGCGTGTTGTTGTTGCTCGACTGATACAAGCGGATGCCGTAGTAGTTGTTCGAAGCGGTGTTGTTCGTGAGCGTGTTGTTGTTGCTCGAAGAATACAGGTAGATGCCGTAGTAGTTGTTCGAAGCGTTGTTACTGGAGATGCTGCAGTGCTGCCTGCCGTTAAGATATATTCCAGCTTTTGGGTATTCAGTGGCATTTTCCACCGTGAACCCTGAGATATTCACGTAATTTTGCTGCACATCAAAGACGTGGTCATTTGAATTCGATGCGTTCACGATGCAGTTTGCAGAACCGTTCTCTGACCGGATGGTTAAATACGACTTGCCCACGTCCACGTTTTCGTTGTATGTGCCATCCCTCACAATAATCGTATCTCCTTCTGAGGCGTTATTCACAGCCTGCTGGATTGTCTGGTTTCCCCCTTCTGGCACGTAAATCGTATCAGCGGATGCGCATCCAATGCTTATAACTGCCAGTACTGCGAAAAAAAGTGCAAATACCGATACCTTCCAAAATTTGTTTCTTTTCATTTCTTTCTTCCCCCATTTATTAGTTACTTACACTATTTCTATTTATAAAATTTTCGATAATGTTCGTTATTTTCTATGCACTCGATTGCTAACGCAATCGAGAATTGAAGGTTGGAGGTTATCTCTGCAAAGCGCAAGCTTTGCAGTTGTTAGGTTTAATCTCTGCATTAGAGGTTATTTCTGCAAAGCGCAAGCTTTGCAGTTGTTAGGTTTAATCTCTGCAAAGCGCAGCTTTACAGTTTATTGTCCACCCAAAAATCCTCGAAGCATTGGATGCATCTCCATTAACTGCTGCGAGGCTAAATCCTCGTACAGGCGATACATAATACTCACGGTCAACAAAAGTCCTGTTCCACCGACACCACCGACAGTTCCAAGAAGACTTGCAACAAAAGTCAAAAAGCCTATGAACGCTCCTCCGATAATAGTCACTCTTGGAATGTATCGCTGCATCACACGTTCAATGCTGCCTGTACTTCTCCTGAATCCCGGTATCTGCATTCCTGAACCCTCAATTTTTGCTGCAACGCTTTTTGCGCCCATCCCTGTTGTTTCAATCCAGAACAGGGCAAAGATGATCCCACCGATAACAAGCATTGTTGCATCCGCGAATACATGTAAGAATATCTGCCATGTCGCGGGTGCTGCTGCACCGATACTCTGGTAATGCTGCTCAACTAACGAAGGTATCCAGTCGCTTGGACTGTGAAGAGGTGCAAGATAATACATAATGCCATTTAACGGTGTACTTCCAATGTATTCACCAAAAAAAGTTGTTCCACGACTTGAAAGTAGAGTACCTATCATCTGGATGTTTGCCTGTAAAGCCCGCACGAGAATCATCGGAAGTACGCTTGCATAAATGAGTTTTACCGGAAATCTTCCGCGAGCACCTCTAACAGCGCTGTGTGCCAAAGGTATCTCGATTCTTGTGCTCTCCACATATACAACCATAAGAAAGATCAGGATAGTGGTTATTAGTGCGAGTATGCCCCCGCGAACAATGATAAATAGTATCCCGTCACCTGATAAAAGATAATCCGCACCAACGTTCTGTGCAATGTACACCCACTTTGGAATTAAGCCCATCGGGATACCTGTTTCATCGAGCTTCCAGTTGAACACACCTGTGATAATCTGTTGTGAAACTCCTGCAATGATGAACAAGCCAACGCCTGAACCGATGCCCCATTTTGAAACGATTTCATCCATGTACAGGACCAGCAGTCCTCCAATGAATATCTGGATGAATAATACCAGCATGATGATATTTGTACCAACACCAAGGGTGGCTGCTAACACTTCATCTGGCCTGATAAACCCACCAAAGAGCTGGGGGAGAGCTTCGAGTGCAATCATGATAAACACAAGAAACTTCTGTGCACCCTGGAACAGTGCCTGCTGGTGCGGGTCACTCAAATCCATTTTGATGATATTTGCGCCTACCAGGAGTTGCAGTACAATCGATGCGGTCACAATTGGCCCTATACCAAGTAACAGGATAGAACCAGATGCTCCTGCAAAAAACGCACGATAGTACTCGAAAAGGTCAATTGAGTCCGGAGAGAGTCCAAAGAGTGGGACATTACAGAGAGCAAAATAAAGGACTAATATTCCTAAGGTCCAGCTCAATCGTTTTTTAAAATGTAGATGCCCTTCCGGACGTGATACTGCCGGAAGTCGCAGTATTATTGGTGCAAGACTTTCAAACAGACTCATGCTTTTGTTATGCCACCGTTATTGTGCCGCCAGCCTGTTCTATTTTATCCCGCGCGATTCGAGAGATGTCTCTTGTATGGATGGTAACAGGTTTGGTGATTCTGCCTTTTCCAAGCACTTTTTCAATTCCAAGATCATAAAGATTCAGTGGTTTGGCTTCACCTTCAACATGTTCTATCATCGCATCCAGTTCCCAGAGGTTAATCACTGTTTTTCTGTCTGTGGTTCTCTTGCTTGTAAATCCATGTTTTCCATATACTAAACCCAGTTTCGTTGATCGCATGATATGATGCTTACGTGCGCCTGCCATCCCTCGACCACCTCTGCTTCCTGCACCTCGCCGGTTTTTATGGGTGCCGCCTCCGCATGTACGTGATCCGCGATATTTTTTGACTTTTTCTTTGCTCAATTGTTTTCACCTCATTTTTTTTAAGAGCGATACTATTTCCTTGCCATGATAGCCAAGTGCTCCGCCTTCAGTGTATGTTTTTTTAATTCCACGGTGCCCTTTTCTTGGGGGGTGTAATCTAAACACACAGCGTAATTTTGGCACATTTTTTAAAATCGTCCTGCCACTGCACACTGCTTCTGACAGTTCATCAATTGACGCATAAGTGGTATTCTCTGCGACATAGTCATCTGTAATCTTTACTCTACCAGTGAGTTCTCCCCTGTTTTTCAGGATTAGTGCAAGCGACTCGCTCGTAATTTCACCCCATGCAATATAGCTGGTTACTTTTTGAATCATGCCTTTATAATGAGGATTCTCATCCACCACCACACAGTGATTGACACGATTTAAACGCAGCATTCTGAGGGTGTCTTCTACCTCTGAACGAGTGTTAACACTACCTCTTATTCTGATCGCAGCGTACATTTATGGCTCCATCATTCTGGCTGTGTTTGTATGCTGCAGGGCATCATAAGTTGCTTTGGCAAAGTTTAACGTAGTTCGAGTTTTGCCCTCTGTATAAGTCCACACATCTTTTATGCCTGCTATTTCCATGACTTTCTTAGCAGTTTCACCTGCTACAAGCCCCAAGCCTCTTGGTGCGGGTTTCAGCACCACAGTCACACTGCCTGATTTGCCTGTTACTTTGAATGGAACGGTGTGCGATTCTCCACAACCACATTCCCATGAACCACAGCCTCTTTTAACCTGTGTGATTCCTCTTTTTGCTTTATTAACTGCTTTTCTTATAGCAGGTCCAACCTGTACATCTTTTCCCTGCCCAAATCCTATAAATCCATTCTCGTTTCCAACAATTACAACTGCTCTAAACTTCACCCTTCTTCCGGAGTCGGTCATTCGCTGCACCATATTTATATCTATGACTTCTTCTCTAAGTTCCGGAAGAAGTGTATCGACCACTTCAGATTCGCGAATTGGAAGTCCCGATCTTAAAGCTTCTTCTATGTCTGTTATTTGTCCATCTTTTACTAAATGACCAAGTCGGGTTCGCGGAATCCATTCTACCGTCTCTTCAACACGTTCGCGTCTTTTACCTGTTCTTCGGTTATCTGTACCACCCCTCCTTTTAGGCCCTTTATTATCCATTACTACACACCCCGTGTGCAGAGTGTCAAGAGAAAAACATTCTCTATCGTCATTTTATTGTTCATCACTGCACACTCCGTGTACAGAGTGCCAAGAGAAATACATTTCCCATTGTCCCTGTCCTTTTATTGTTCATTCGTTCTTTCCTCCTGTAAGCTTGTTATTTTCTCAAGAGTGCTCTCAAACTGTGTTGTAATATCTGTTCCATTGTATTTTGCTGCAATTTCTCCTCGTATTCGCTCCTCATCCGGAAATATCTTTGCATCACAGGGCACATCCACACCAGCATCCACAACTCCTTTCAGTGCAGCATAGATCCTCGAGCCTTTTGTAGACGAGTAGAGGCCTATGTCAAGAATTGCTGATTTCCAGCCCTGTTTAATCATGCGATGCCCCATAAGTTGTCCTGTAAGATATGCTGCTGTTGTATTGGATGTACTTGCAGTGTAGCCATATTTTTTAAGCTCTGTAGATACACAACTGACATGAGTCTTATCGCCGGATTGTTCTGCTGTTACCAGTTGAATTTGCATGCGACTCAAGCTTTTTCGTGTAACCAGTCGTGGTTGTTTGGATATGATTAGCTTACGGCGAGTATGGTAATTGGTGCGCCCTTCCCGTCTTCTTCTGAAAGGTACTTTGTATCGTGGTCCTGTAGCCATTTTTTTCTCCTACTTTTTAATTGATTCGATGTGGGCTTCGAGGTGAGCTACGCTTCGATATTCTCCGCCTTTAGCTTTTCGATAGAGCTTGTGATGTATGGAAGCATCCACTGTGCCGTCATCTCGAAGCTGTCTCAGTCTTCGTCTTAATGCCCGTATTTTTTTTATCCATTGTTCCTTTCGGGGGCGTCTTGCACCCTTTGCACCTTTGCGAGAACCGTGTCCTTTACAATGCCCGTAGGCTCTTTTTATATCTCTTGCTCTTGCTCTTGCGCGACTTATACCCTTTTTCTGCTTTCTTTTAATAGCGCCATCTGCAACTAATTTTCTAATGTCTTCTCGTGTGACAGCTTTTGCAACATCTTCTGACACTTCTGGGTTTAACCAGACTCTTTCAAGACCTACCTTAAGCACCTTTGATGCAATTCTTCGCTGGTTTGATAGATTGGACATGCTATTCTGCAACCTCTGTTTGTCTTCGGTTTAGTATTTTAATTCCAAGTTCATCTGCGTGTGTTTCTATCAGCGCCCTCTTTTTTTGTCCAACCGTATGTCCAATTCTAATAGCAGTGGTTAGAGCATCTATATTTTCAATGTCAAGAGGTGTGTGAACAAGAGCTTCTTTATATCCTGAAGGATGAATGCCTTTGACTTTCAAAGGACTGCCATATCCAGGACTAACTACCGGGCATTTCCCTTTGATGTGTATGCGTGTTTTGCTGTGCAGACCTCGTGGTTTTCTCCAGTTATCATCAAGTCTTTTTTTCTTGTGGGAATCTGCCCGTTTGAATGTTGGCTTTCTTGCCTTCTGCCGTTTTCTCACTTTAAGTAATTGTTTATTTTCCATGATTGCCTCCCACTATGATTTTTCCACTATGTATATTCCATCCTGGAATACTCTTGGATCAAAACCTTTGATTCGTGTGGCTTGCTCGATATTTGCTGCTGTTTGTCCAACATGCTCTTTATTAATCCCGGAGACCTCTACCTCGTAACCATTTACAATAACATCGACATCATCATATATTTTTGCTGTTCGCGGCTTTTTCTCACCAAGAAAATTGATTATAGATACATAATCATTTGTGACTTTTACCTGTATTGGGAAGTGAGCGAAGACCACTTTCATCCGGTAGGTGTATCCTTCGCTTACACCTTTTATCATATTTCTCAGATGAGACGCAAATGTCCCGATCATTGCTGCTTGTTTTTTGCGTGTGCTCTGTGTCTCTACTACCATCATAGAATCGGTTTTTGTTATTGTTATCTCCGGGTACCACAACTCTCGATTAAGACTGCCCTTTTCACCTGTAACACTGACCATGTTATCTACAATAGCTGCTGTAACTCCCTCTCTAATGCTTACTTCTACTTTAGTTTCCATTTTTATCACCTTTTCAGTACACGTATGCTAAGAGCTGTCCCCCAACGTCTTTTTCCGAAGCATCGTAGTGAGTCATTACACCTTTTGATGTTGTTAATATGAGTGTGCCGAATTTTTTTGCTGGAAGGTATCGTTTTTCCCATTTCTCAAATTCGATGTGTTTCACATAGTGCCGTGGTTTTATCACACCACACTTATTGATGCAAGCTTTTAACTCTACGGTGAACACTCCTGCTTTTCCATCATCCACGAGTTCAAATTCTCCGATATATCCTGCATCCTGCATGACCTTTAATACGTTTCCGATCAGCTTCGATGCTGGTTTAATGATGCACTCTGGTTTACCTGTGCTCTCGGCATTCTTAATTGTGGAGAGAGCATCAGCCATTGGATCTAATAGCATCTTTTTTTCACCTCATGTGTATTTTCTAAAGCCTACTTCGTAAGCCATTTCTCTAAAGCACTGTCTGCACAGGTATAATCCATATTTTCTTATTAGTCCCTGTTTGCGCCCGCATCGACGGCACTGGTTAGCTCCGCGTCCGAATTTCTTTTTTGTTTTTTCCATTAGATTATCTCCACATTAAAGCGCTCTTTGATATAAGAGATGGAGTCATCTGGTTTAAGTTTGTGTCTGGCTGATATTGTTGATCTCAACACTCTTCGCCGTTTTACCCTGTAACCAGATCTTTTAACTGCTACCAGAATATCCATGCCAAAGATGCCAATCTTGGGATCGTATTTCATATCAGGAAAATCAGTATGTTCTTCAATTCCAAAGGCAAAGTTTCCATTCACATCAAACTGGTCTGTGGTAAGCTCATTTTCTGCTGCGGAAAGGCACGTATGAAGAAAAGTTTCTGCATTTTTGCCTCGAAGAGTTGTTTTGCAGCCAATAGGTTCTCCTTTTTTGATGCTAAAACCTGGTAGTGTTTTCTTTGCTTTTGTTCGTACAGGTTTGCCGCCAGTTATGGTTTCTATAATTTCTTCTGCCCTTTTCAATCGCTCACCACTTTCACCTACGCTAATATGCACGGTGATTTTATCTATCCGTGGAGTTAGCATGGGATTAGTCAATTGACTACTCAATTGCGCTCACCAACCTGCATACTGCATATGCAGAGTTTTTTAACATTGAGGTTTAACATGTGATTACTCAATTGCGCTCACCAACCATTATTTCTGGCTTATCTTTGCCAATAACATAAACATATTTTTCCAGTGTTTCAAGTTCCCGTTCACCTGTTTTTACAGTTACCACATTTAGACCTGAGCCGCGAACGACCCGTTTTTTAACGATACTGCCTGTTTCACCTGAATGCTTTCCACCCACAATAATTGCTGTGCTGCCCTCTTCAAACTTAAGATGTTTGACGATGTTTTTGTCAGGTAATGAAAGGATCAATGAATCCCCTGGCGCGTATCCCTCTGCTGTTGCGAGCATATTGGTTCCGTCATGAAGATTTAACTGCACTTTTCCACCTTTTATAGTGGTTTTGTTTGTTATCTTGCAGAGTTTTTTTCCATCAGGACCTTCAAGACTTCGCAGTTCTAATTTTTCGTTGGGACTTAAAAGCATCCTGTAATACTGTTTGTTTTCCGGAATAGCTACAACATCGAAGATGCCTACCGGAAACTTTGGATTCTTTCGTATCCTGCCATCTACCAGAACATTCTCGGCGTTCAGTATTTTCTTTGTTTCACCGAGTGTGTTTGCAATCTTAAGCATGTCACGTACAATCAGTGCAAGAGGCATGCTCAGTGATTTATTATGAGGTCCGGGATTTGTATTGACTATCCATGTGTTTGTTTTTCGTGTTATTGGCCATGTCTTTGGTGCTGCTACTCTTTTTTGATGTCCACTCATATCTTCGTTCTCCGCAGGATATTCTCCCTCTCTGTATCGTCAAGATTTAATTTGGTAATCATCACATTCGAAGGATGTATCGGACGCCCTACTTCTGTTCCATCCGACTTTGTAGATACTACACCCTCAACAGCAATGGTGGCTTTTTTATAGTTTACTGCTACAACCTTTCCCTCGGTATCTCTGTTATCTCCACGCATCACTTTCACGGTATCACCTACCAGTACTGGAATGGCATTTTTGTTATGTTTGTTTGATAGTCCACTCTCAAGCATTGCACTCATCTGCTTGTTTCTTTGATGAAGCGGTGCTGTAAAGAGCGCTTTTCTCTGTTTTCTTGGTTGCTTACTTTTTATCATCACACCTTAACCTCATACAACGATTGTGGCAGTGGATGTAATCTTTGGAAATCTGTTTGCCAGTTCTCTTGCCACAGGCCCTTTAATTTCACTGCCTTTTGGAATGCCTGTTTCATCTATAAGTACCACTGCATTATCTTCAAAAGATACCCTAATCCCATCAGGACGTCTGAACTCTTTTTTTTGGCGTATCACTACACAGGTAACTATTTGCTTTCGCATCTCTGGAGTGCCTTTTTTGACTGATGCAATAATCATATCGCCGATTCCTGCACGAGGATGTCGGTTTTTGACGCCACGATACTTTTTAACTGATATTATTTCAACAACCTTTGCTCCGGTATTATCAGCACAGTGAATACGTGAAGCGGTGCCCAGTGACCGCGGAATCTTTGCTTTAAGCCCGATCATTATTTACACAACCTCCACTACGACAAAACTCTTTGTTTTACTTAATGGGCGGCATTCTGCTATACGTACCCAATCTCCCTCTTTAGCTGAGATGCATGGTGGATTGTGTGCATGAATCCTGCTTCTGCGTTTTTCAAATCGTTCGTATTTTGGAACTCTTTTCTCAAATGTACGCTCTACAACTACGGTTTTCTGCATTTTAGAGCTTAACACCACACCACTTATCACACCACCTCGTACTGAGAGTACTCCATGAAATGGGCAGTTTGGATCATTACATTCACTATCCGGTGGTGGTACATCAAGTCCAATATTTCTTGTCATTAGTTATATCTCCACTCGATTGCTTGCACAGCTCGATTGCTACGCAATCGAGAGTTGTTTCCACACGTGGAATGTGTTGTTCTGCACAACGAAGTTGTGCAGTGCTTGCGCAGTCGAGAATTACTGGTTATTTTCTGCAAAGCGCAAGCTTTGCAGTCTTGTATCATCAGGCACATCTCCAATTCAATTTATGTTTCTTGTTTCTCATTTTTATGCGATTTTCAGGTTGTGATAGTAATAGACTTCCACACACTGATACATGATATTCTCCAAGCTCGAAATGAAATGTGTTACACTTTTTAGGTATTTGCTTGCAACTGTCATTTGTTTCGATAACAAGCATATTTTTAGTTTCATCAACGACTATCCCACTTATTCCATTCTGGCATGTATTTGTGCTGTTAGCTACTGTTACATTAAGCCCGATTAGTTCGTGATATATCAAATTGTGTGGAGTTATATTCATGTCTCTTTCTGTATTGTTTTAATTCTTGCTATGGTTCTTCGCAGCTCTCTTATGCGCCCTGGCTTTTCTGGTGCGCCGCCTGCTGATAGCGCTGCCCTCTCGTTTATAAGCTCGCTACTAAGTCCTTCCAATTCATCAATAAGCTCTTGTTTACTCATATCCCTGATTTCTCTAACTGTAAGTATTGCCATTTCAGTTAGCCTCTATCTTATGGACTCTGGTAACAGGATGCCAGTACTCATAGTCTTTGTGCTTGTGTTCGAGTACATCACCGCGCGTGCGCCTCTCTTCATTGGCTTGATCAGTAAACGTCTCTTGTGTTTCCTCTACTTTTGTTTCTGTTACTTCCTCTACTTTTTCCTGTATTTCCTCTACTTTTGTTTCTGTTGTCTTCGGCGGCGTCTCGATCTCTTTTTCAACAACAACTGCTTTTTCTGGTTCTACATTGATCACTTCTTCAATTTTTCTTGGGATCGTATGAAACTGCCCAGGAAGCTCTACACCAGGTGGGATAATCCGCACACTGCATCCAAGAGTTCCGAGTTTTTTGATTGCAGTAGCAAATCCCTTATCTACGAGTTCATCCACCGGGTTTCCTGCATGCAGGATATTACCTGAAACAAATTTTCCAACACGTGAACGCGATCCTGTAAGTTTTCCTGAAATCACGATTTCACATCCAAGAGCGCCTGCCCCCATAATCCTTCTAAGCATGTTGTGACCTGCTTTCCTGAAGTAAATTCCACGCTCGAGTGCATTCGCGAGGACGGTTGCCATTACCTGTGCATTAAGTTCTGAGATGGTTATCTCCTGAACATCGATTTGTGGATTTTCAAGATGGAACATTGTCTCAAGATCCCCAGTCAGCTTTCGAATGGTTCTCCCACTTTTCCCTATGACTATGCCAGGTTTTTCCGCAGACACTGTTATCTGGGTGCCCATTGGAGTTCTATTGATTTTCAAGCCGCCATATCCTGCACGACTCAGACGTTTTAAAAGATACTCTTTAATCTGCGCCCGGTTGATTCCCTCTTGCATAAATTTCCGCTCGACGCTCATATTATGACTCCTGCAGTATCATTTCAATTGTCACTGTATCTGTGTTTTTAGGCGTTGCACGTCCCATTGCCCGCGGCATCATTCCCTGTATAACACGCCCCTTTTTTGTAACTATGTGTGCTATTTTCATATGTTCCGGGTCAAGCCCGTTATACGAGGCGTTACCTTCAGCATTAATCATTATTTTACGTATTTCCCGTGCAGCATTGACTGGATATTTTCCAGGACCCATGCCGGGCTTGTGCCCTGCTCCCTCAGTATATTTCTTAAACGGCACTGCTCTTTTCATCATAATAACATCTTCTATGTACTTTCTTGCAGCACCAAGACTCATACCACGAAGAGCCCTGCACAGCTCTTCTGATTTTTTTGGTGATATGTGTAATTCATATCCCATCGCTCGTGCAGTATTGCGCTCATCCATGATGACTGAATAATTAACTTTTGCCACTTTGTTACCTCACTTTAATGGTACGAATTTGCTGGATTTAGTTGCCCCAACCCCTGCTGACCCATGCTTCACCAATCTTCTTGTTGGCGCGTATTCTCCAAAGCAGTGTCCAAGCATCTCCGGAAGTATTTCAAAGGATTTGAATTCTTTGCCGCTATGTACCATGACCTGTTTATTGACCATCTCCGGAAGTATGATCATCTGTCGCAGGTGTGTACGCACTGGTTTGTCGCCTTTAATCTTCTCAAGCAGTTTTTTCTCATCGGTTGATAAGCCTCTTTTGAGGCTTCTTCTGGTGCGAGAATTGACTAATTCTGCAAACTCTTCAATACTCAGCTTCTTGAGTTCTTCTATTGTTTTTCCGCGATAGGTGAATTCACCTTTTCGTTTCGGTAAGCGTGTTGATGATTTCTTTGCCACTTTATCACCGCCTCTTCCCGGTTCTTCTTGCTGCAATTGAGCCAACTTTTTGTCCTGGTGGTGCATTTCTACTTACGGTTTTTGGCCGTCCCGGGTGCTGCCAACCGCCCCCACCAAAAGGATGGTCGACCGCGTTCATTGCAACCCCTGATACCTTTGGCCATTTTACAGCTCTTGTTTTAATTTTATGGAATTTCTTTCCTGCTTTCAAAAACGGCTTTTCCTTCCTCCCACCGGCTGCTACCACCCCAATGGTTGCACAGCACTTGCTGTTAAGCCATTTCATTTTTTTACTTGGAAGTTGCACAACAGCTTTTGTTACTTCATGGGATATTAACACTGCATACGTCCCGGATGCACGTGCAAACTGCCCGCCATCATTAGGTCTGTTCTCTACGTTGCAGATAAACGTGCCTTCCGGAATCTGTGAGATTGGAAGTGTGTTACCTGGCTTGATTTCTGCTGATATTCCACATTCTATCAGATCGCCAACTGCCACTGCTTCTGGTACAAGTATGAAACGCTGCTCTCGGTTTGGAAGCAGTATTTTTGCTATGGGTGCCGAACGTGCAGTATCATGTATCATGTCGATGATTTCTCCTTTGACAGTCTCACCTGGCTTTGTTTTTATGTGTTTGAGATTTGCTTTAAATCGATGAGATGGTGCTCGGTAGTTAGGTGAGCCTTTACCTCTGCTTTGTGCAATAATTCGTTTTCCCATAGTTTACCACCTAATATATTCCAAATTGTGAAGCAAGTTTACTTGCAGTGCCTTTCGTTGTAAAAGTTATAATTGCCTTCTTTTTGCCCTTTGATGTTATCATGGTATTAACATCTGCCACTTTAACATCATAGATTTTCTCAAGCTCGCGTACTATCTGTGGTTTTGAAGCATTAATGTCTACTATAAACTGTAGTTTATTATTATCATCCACATACATAGTTGCTTTTTCTGTCATAAAAGGATGTTTAATGAATTTCATTTATAAATTTCCTGTATTTTGTTTATTGCGGATTCACTCCAGATAGTCAGCCTGCCGGCATCAGTTCCTGGCGCAAGAAGCTCTGCGTTGAGATCGTTAACAGTAACAACATCAACACCGGGAATGTTTCTTGCTGCTTTGACAATACCTTTATCTTCACCTATTATCATCAAAAAGCTTTTTGGTCTTTTGTATTTTCTGCCTCTCAGTTTACCTTTCCCGGCTCTTATTGATATTCCTCTTTTTGCTCGAATGATGTCATCATACACATTGATATCTCTGGTGAGCTTTATTACATTTGCTGTGTTAAACACCGATTGAAGTTCATCCACAGTTATTATTGGTAAGGCTGCATTGAATTTATGAGACCGTGCACGTACTAACTCTTCAACACCTGTTGCTGCTATTGCTGACGCAATCGCTTTTCTCCTCTCTTTTTTATTTATTTTTTCACTTCGGTCAGCTTCTGGTTTTGGTGGATGTGCACGTCTTCCTTTAACAGCTTGTGGAACAAGCGCTGCCTTTCTTGAGTTTTTCAATCGTGGAATTCTTGATACTCCACGTCCAACCCCCCAGCTTGCCGCTGATGAATTTAAGCCAGCATACCTGTGTGGACCGTATGGCTGTTGGCGGTTTGCCTGCGCTGCTAAGACAGCTTTTTTGATTAGATCCGGTCTGTATGGTTCTGAAAATACAAGAGGCAATGTGATCTGTTTTACTGTGTTTCCATTTAAATCAAGTACTGCTGCTTCCATTCTGATGTCACCCTTGTGTTGATTCTAAGCTAACCTTGAGTATAGGCTGCTCCCGTGGTATCTCTTTTGCTCGAATGGCATGTCTCAATCGAATCAGTCTTTTAACCGGACCTGGTACGCTGCCTCTGACTAACACGTACTCGTTTCTCACTATTCCATAGTTTATAAAACCATTTGAAGGGGTAATGCCGTCCTTTTCTGCATCACCTATTTTGATTACTGCTTTATTAAAATCAGTTCTTTGCTGGTAACCGGTTTGTCCAAGCTGTGGCACTCTCCAACTAACATGTGCAGGACACCATGGTCCAAGGTTTCCTACCTGTCGAAGACTCCCGGCTCTTGAGTGTTTATTCTTCATAAGGCTGATACCCCAGCGTTTCACAGGACCCTGTGTTCCTTTTCCTGTTGTTATAGCAACCACATCAATGATGTCGCCATTTTTAAACACGTCACTTATTTTAACAGCAGTTCCAAGTACCGATTTTGCATATTCAAAACGCGCTTTAATGTCACTGCCACTGATGCCACACTCCATTATATCTGGTTTCTTCTTGGGTATACCACTGACCTTGTTCGGGCGAGTGTGTACTATTGCTGTTATATCAGTGATTGTACCTTCTTCGATTAAATGCTGAAGTTTACCAAGCTGATCTTTGGTACTACTATTCTTTGAAAGAGTAAGTCTTTTCGTAAGTTCTCTGTCGTGTTCTTCTGCCCATGCTTCACCTATTACCTTCCTTCCATAGGTGTCTTTCATATATCCACGTATTGCTGCAACCTTCATCTCTGGCACTTCTATTACTGTGACGGGTATAGATATCTCCATACCCTCGGTTAAGCTGTTTCGTTTGTTATCAACAGCTATCACGTGTGTCATGCCAGCTTTATAACCTGCAAACCCCTGCAATGCTATTTCATCACTGCGCAGCCATGTTGTTATATGGGGCACCTCTTTTTTCGCTCTTTTTCTTGGGCTATATGAAAGTGATCCACGTCTTGGTCTATGAATGGTGGGCATTTTCTCTCCTTATTTTATATTTAACAATTCAATACTGAAATATCCTTATAATAAGATTCTGATATAAAGCATATACAGGCATTTACTTGATCAACCCAATGCTTTTATCAGCCAACATATTCACATCACAATTCCAACGTTATCTTATGACTATCGGACTCAACATTGACCTGCCTTCTCCTAACAAAGTTATAATATTTAAAGACTTTGGTACACCGGCTGTGAGACATAGAGGCTGTCAAATTACCTCGGAAATTTCGTGTTTCTAATTTGATGGTTATCTGTCCTGTTAGGGTTTCTTTGCTTTTGCCTTCTGGTTACTTACGTAACTGAGAGTTGCTTGCAGGGTAAGCAACACTGAGAAGATGTGTTTTCAAGCAGACCTGAAATTTTATCTGGTTTTTTGTAGTTGTATGAGTTTAATTTAGTCAAAAAGTTGATAGGCGTGGCTATCTTGTTTTTTCAGGCTTGTTTTTGCTTTGGTTTTAGGTTAAATATAGTTTTCGAAGGAGTTTACAGGTTTAATGTGGTTTTGCAGGTTGGTTAGTAACAGTAACTGGTATGTTACGAGGCTAATCTTTGAGTAGAGTTCTCGACTGTCTTTTCTTACCCTGCGAACGTCAAATTTCATTGTATTTTCAACGTACGGGAAAGGATAAATGTACCTCGTTCTATTGCTACTGAAATTTGATAGATAATTTCTGTACA
>CAJHIR010000003.1 GCA_905067535.1 Candidatus Argoarchaeum ethanivorans | reverse complement strand
CAACACTACTTAGAAAACTCACAAATAATGGCTTACCTGAACTGCATCATCTTCCGGAAATTTTTAAGACACAGATTAACGATAGCCTCAACCCAAACAATCCCGCTCCCAAATGAATTAATGAGGCATCGTAGTAAAACATCCTACCATCATAACAACTCAACAAATTCATCAACGGTTAAACCAGCAAGTTTTATAAGCTTTCTGAGTGTGCCCCTATCGAGTTCTTTATGTCTTGGAACAGAAAGTGTAACTACAGAGCCAGGTTTTACCATTATGGTATGACCAGTTTGCCTTGCCACAAACCATCCAGCGTTATTAAAAGCCTTGACCGCTTCTATGCCAGATATCCCCGGCAGTTTTACCATCAGACAGCTATTTCCATTAGTTTCTCTTCGCCTTTTATTTCAATCTTTTCATTCAAGACAGTTAAGCAACCTTGAATTGCATCCTTTATATTTTCCAGCGCCTCTTCGAAATTCTTTCCCTGTGATACACAGCCTGGTATGGATGGGCATTCGACGACGTACCAACCATCTTCTCCTTTACTAATTACTACTTTATATTTCATTTTTCAGCCACCACTAAAAGTATATTTTCGATATTTAAAAAGCTTTCCATAAAAATCTTTTTACTGTGTAGCCCCAACCATTCCACCCTGCAACGAATTGCGGGACATCTGTTAGCCGTTTGTGAGGCTATTTGGTTTATTTTATGAACATCTTGTTTTAAGTGTTTTATATGTTCTGTTTTAACGTTTTTAGAAGTGTGAAACATTTGGGTGAACGCAGTGATCTGCAAAGCCAATGTTATCTGACGATCAGAATATACATGAAACATAAGTTATGTCCCCTTGAGAATATTATAGCTACCGCAATTTGGACAAGCAATAACCAAATTAATTATTTGCCCCCGATCAACGTTTTGACAAATGACATTGCCACATGCTCCGCAAATATAATTGTCATTTCCTTTACCTTTAATAACAGCAAACTTACCTTTCTCTCCAGACCAAGAAAAAACAGATGCAGTTCCTTCTTTTGGTTTTGGTATAACTTTCATTGAATAATCAGTCATCGTTTACCCTCCATATCTGTCCAATAGATAAGATTGAACTTTTAAATGAATAAATTTCAGGAATAGATAATAGTATTTTATCATTTTCTTTATAGACCTTTAATTTTCCATTCATGTCAAGAATTTTAATTTGAGAAGATCCAAGCTCTTTTAAGGTATATGAATCAATAACACCATTTTTGTGTTGAATAGCGTTTCTTATCAATACATTCTTATGAATAGCAGCTAATTCGTCTCTGCCAACATCATTCAAATTTAAAATTTTGTTTATTAATTTTTCTCTATATCTATATTTTTCAAAATCAAAATCGTCAATAATTCTATTTTGGATTTGACTATAAAAATTTTCATCTGAACTAAAATCCAATTTAATAGAGTGTTTACCAAGCTCTTTAAAGTTCCTTTTCCATGTAAAATGAAAATCAATAAACAATGAAAAGATATCATGTAAGCAATTGTTCCACAATTGTACTAATTTACCATGAAATACTTCCGATAAAAAGTATGGGTAATCGTCTCTAAATTTTTTAATATCAACTATTGGAATTGGTTCAATATGCAAATTAATTCCTACTTTCGGAGATATAGAAACTTTATTATCAATCTGACTCAGAGTTTCCTGTCCCAGTTCATACATTGTAGAAGCAGCTAATAATTTCATAAAAGTTGAATTAACGTCAATGATTAATCTATCAATAATATTATCTAAATTATTTTTATACGATTTCATCTTTATCTATATACCTCTTTGAATGCACACTAAGTCAACGACCTCGAACCAGAGTACAAAGGCATCAGGAGGATGCTTGTAGATTTTACAGATCATGTCATTCCGCATATTTGGTGCTATATCCGAACATGGTTAATCTACATTCATCCAGACGAACTTCAATCATCACCTACATTCTTCATCATTCTCCCGTGTCTGGATGATTGTAATTTGGTTTTGAAGATTAAACCGGGTTCTTATCTTGAAGCTTCTTCACGTTACCTTCTATTTTCATGTTACCACTCCTGAATAGATAAAAGAGTGTTGTCTCATCTTAATCCATTTTTCTTCAGCAATACCAATTAAATTACCGCACTGGCATTTAACCTCATTTCCATCTCCAACGCTGTAATCCATGATTACCCGGTCATTCCAGCAGTGCCACACCCTACCCTTCCCAACTTTCTGGTATTTAAAAATCTTTCTTTTACATTTAGCACATTTTATTATTATCATTTATAATCGTCCAGTCCCATGCTTTTATAAATTCTCTTAGCCAGGTTCCAGTAACCATCGGTACCAACCTTGCCTTTGGCATAAGCTTCATGCCAACCAGCAGGAACCGGCATATCCATGTACAAGGATTTACGCTTTGCTTCAAGTAACCTCCTCGGAACTTTCATAAAATCAGCCCCGCAGACGACATTATTCCCTGTTTCAGACGACAGGCGACTCAACCATCTAACCCCTTCACAACATCTCATCAAATGATGATCGAGAATCAATGTACCGATCTCCCGGGACAGTCGCCTGGCATTGTGCCACGCCCTTTCAACCTGCTCTTCCGAGAGTTTATCTGGTATATAGAGGGGAGGTCCGTCAGCCAATACAATGTCAGGTTTCCAGTCCAGTATTTGAGAGATGGCTTCGTCGTCGAGGAGCTGGATGTCAGAGGTGTGCACAAAGACCTGATCTTCCTTGATCCTTGTCATCATCACATTCTGCTGATTGTTACGTTTGCCTCCATGAAATACCGGCATAGAAAAGGTCACTGCCCCACGCTTCATCCCTTCCGCGGGAGTCAAATCGTTCTTCAGGATAGCGGAAAGAGACTCCACTCGTTTCTCTTCGATCGGATGAAGATGGGACAGGTTCTTAGCCCATATCCTGACCTTGGGGTTCAATCCGGTTATTTTTTTAATGTTAAGCTGATAAGGATTCGCGTCTACTAACGGGATATGATCGCCATGAAAATGACTGATCACGATGTCGGTTGCTTCCAACCATCGTTGTACGATTTTCTTCTGGATTCTCTCGTCCACTGCTATCTGAAATGGATGTGGAAGCAGCCCATATCGGTTGTAACCAAGCGCTATACCCGGATCAATCAGTATTCTCTGCTTCCCTGTCCTTACAAAGCAAGAGAGACCTCTTACTCCCAACGATTCAGTTCCTATGATTTCTATGTTCATGCTATTAATTTTTATAAAAATATAGATTCGGGCACCCCGAATTAGCCCACTTTTCCCTATGCTCGTGTACCAATCTTTCAGTACGATGGTGCGATCATGGATTTTGATTTCCAGAAGAATGATCGATGCAGCACGCTTTACAATAGTATCAATCAGGTTATTGCGACACTATGAACTTTATAAAACCTCCAGTTAGACAGAAATGGTTGACTGTAGTTGCATTATTTCTTTCACCGTGTTTTCCACACCAAGGGCAATTCCATCAACTTCGATGCCACCACATCCTTTGGCACCGTCACCTACTACATAGAGATGTTTATATGGTGTAGTATTTCCAATATCTCTGCCCGAGATACAACGATTGACTGGCCATTTGCTGTGATATGTTTGTACCATAAGTACTTCATAATTTATTCCATGTAAAATAGTTTCCAGGTCTTCAAGTCCAAGGCGTGCCTCTCTTTCAAGGTCACTGCTTCGTACTGCCATGTGTGCCATTATCAGGTGTTTCCCTTGTGGTGCAAGTGTTGGATCGGCATTAGTTACCTGGTTTAATCCATTGATGCGTTTGGTGTAGGGTGTTAGCAATACGCCAGTATGGTCTATGAGTGGTGTATCAGAGGCGATGTTGATCTTTATTCCAGCTGATGGAACAATCGATGCAAGCTTATTTTTATACTCCTGGGTAGCAGTATGATTTTCAGAACCCATCGTGTGTATCAATTTTTGAGTTTCAATGTGCCCAAGATTACTGATGATTACATCATAGGCAAGATTTTTGTTTTTCACACGAATGGATTTTATGACATCGTTTTCAAGAATTATTTTTTCGACTTTGTGATTGGTATAGATCTTTCCATTTGACTTTTTTATTACCTCCGAAAGTGCATCAATCACCGCTTTACACCCGCCAACTGGAATTCCGCTTCCTCCACGCCTATAGATGTTTTTTATAATAGCTACCCCTTCTTTCGCTGTAATTTGTTCACTTGTCACACTCAGTGCCCAGCCACAGAATGCATCAGCAAAGTTTAGTGCAGCCTCATCATGCAGTCTGCGGGAAATCCAGTATTTGAATGAATAGTTATTACCAGCTCTTGATAGTCTTGCTTCAAGAATAAGAAGCTTGTACATCAGTCTATTCCAAAAACTAAGCCGTGAGACAAGCTCTCCAAATTGTACATCCTCAAAGGAATCCCCATCTGGAATTCTAATGGTAGTTGCTGGGTTCGAGGGGATAATATCAACATCAGCTCCAACATCAGACAACAGTGTTGAAAGAGGGCCACTCTTGCCGTGAGGAATCATGTGCAGGGCACCTGTTGTAAGCTGGTAGCCTCTGTACTCGATGTTGGTAAAACGACCACCAATAAATGGTAGCTGTTCAAACACTTCCACATCACAACCCATCTTGCAAAGTTTTGCAGCAGTGAGCATCCCGCCAAGACCAGCCCCGATGACACATGCCCTCATTCCATATCCTCCACGATGGCTCCAACTGGGCAGTATTTAATGCATAAAAGACACTGGGTGCACCGATCGCCAATCACTGCTTTAACAAACACTGTTATAGTATTCTGCGGGCAAAAGGGCACACACTGCCCACAACCGACACAACAATCTGTTATCTTCATTTTTATATTATCTCTTGAGCATGTAGATGCATGTACATTATACTACAAAAATATTATTACCCAACTTCCAGAATCGTTATAGAAACATTTATAATTACCACCATAACTAAATTACAGCAGATATTATAAGTGATATTATGGCTAAGGATTCTATTGGAGTAATATATGGGCGCACCGGGTCTTTTACCTTTGAGTTTGCAGTGCCCGAACACGTTGTTGTGAAACAGGGGGAATATATTAAGGTGTGGCACGATATCGATGGATGGACGCTTGCACAGGTGGATGGTGTGATGCGCATGAGTGATACGTTCCAGTTGAAACAAGCAATCGACGCCGCTGAGGGTGCACGCACCGGGAGTATTAATGAAAAAACTACCGCTAAAGCATCAGTAATAGGTTTTCGAGGTGCTGATCGACTACTTCGAACCCCGAAGACCCCGTTTAGTCCAGGGAATAAGGTATTTCGTGCAGATGAAGAACTCATAACATACACTCTTGGACTTATTACCGGTGACATTTATATTGGGCTTCTTGACGGGCAAAAAGTGCGGGTATATCTAAATGGAGACGATCTGGTTCAGAAACATGTGAGCGTTCTTGCCAAGACCGGGAGCGGTAAATCATACACAGCAGCAGTAATTCTTGAAGAGCTGCTTGACAATGGCATACCTATGTTAATAATAGATCCACACGGCGAGTATTTGACACTAAAGCAGCCAAACGATGATGATAAAAAGGTATTTAACAAATACAAAATAGTTCCAAAAGGGTACGAACGACAGGTAACCATGTACACACCAGCAGATAAACGCATAAATCCTGATGCTGACAGGCTTTTCCGATTGAATGAAACAAATCTTACCACATCTGACCTGTCACAGTTGCTTGTAGAAGATCAAACCCAGAACCAGACTGCTATCCTGTATGAAGCCATCAACAAACTTAAAGCTGAAGATTGTAATTATTCTGTAGAGGATATTATTTTAGAACTTGGGCAGAATAAAAGCAAATCCAAGTGGAATCTCATCAGTGCAATAGAGCGTATCAAAGAAACGGGATTATTCTCAAAAAAGCCAACCAGGCTTGAAGAACTTATAAAACCGGGACATGCCTCTATAATTGATATGAAAGGCGTAGACCCGGATATTCAGTCCATGATTGTTGCAAAGATGTGCACTGAACTTTTCGAAGCAAGAAAACTTGGAAAAATACCGCCCTGCATGCTGGTAGTAGAAGAGGCACATAACTTCTGCCCTGAACGAGGCTTTAACAAAACGATAAGTACGGATATTCTTCGAACCATCGCTTCAGAAGGACGCAAATTTGGGTTAGGGCTTCTGGTCATATCGCAGCGTCCAGCGCGGGTGGATAAAAATGTGCTCTCCCAGTGTAAC
The DNA here is from genome assembly GCA_905067535.1 of Candidatus Argoarchaeum ethanivorans. Next base: position 19,056 of record CAJHIR010000003.1, on the reverse strand, counting down.
ACCCAGATAATAATGAAAGTCACCAATGCCAATGACCTGAAAGCATTGAGCAGCGGGCTTGAAGGATTGAGCAGCGGGCTTGAAGAAGAGATAAAACGATTGCCAGCAGGCGTTGCCATGATTGTGAGCAACAAGATAGAGCGCCCCATTCTAGTAGATGTGCGTGTCAGGAAAAGCAAACACGGCGGCACATCAGCAGCAATAGAACGTGGTTTTTCCTATATTGAAGATGCGCCACCAGATGAACACACAGTAGAAGTACTGGAAAGAAATGGTGTGGATGAGGAAACAACCAGAGAAGACATCGTTCCAGAGATACTGGTAAAACCACAAAAAGATATGAATAACGATGTTTACATGGAGATACCAGAGAAGGGGGAGGAAAAAAGTTTATTTAAAAAAATTTTTGGCTCTTCAAAATAGATTTAATCACAGGTTGTTACTACTATCCTGAACAAAGGCTGTAAAGTTTTTGAATGTTAAATTAAAAATTGCCCTTTAGTTTAGTACCAAAGACGAGTTAAAAGAGAGGTATGAAAATAATTAAAGTTCGACCAGAGGAATATATACGACATTAATGTCAGATATGATGCCAATATGAAAGTATATCCAACATTAATGTCAGATATAACTATGTTATGCGACATTAGTCAAATAAATATAAACTGGGTAGGAGGCAAACACTATGGTAGTACAATTCATTCTTACGGACTATGTAAACTATCTAATGGCACATGCTGTTTACGACAAACTTGAAGATGGCACATACGCGGGACGAATTCCGCAATGCAGGGGAGTGGTTGCATTTGGAACAACATTACATGAATGTGAAGATGAGCTCCACTCAACCCTTGAAGATTGGATTTTAGTTGGTCTCAAGCTAGGCCACACATTGCCGGTGATTGCAGAGATAGATCTGAACAAGGAGCCAGCCTATGAGCCAGTGGAAGCCCTGTAAGCGACGGGATTTTATCCGAAGGCTCAGAAAGTTAGGTTTTGATGGTCCATATTCGGGTACCCGTCACCAATTCATGGTTTATAGACAGTATCGTCTGGCGATTCCTTCCAATATGGAATACTCCGTGCCCCAACTCCAGATGATGATTCGTGAGGTTGAAGGAATTCTGAACCGTGAAATAAACCTGAATGAGTGGAACAGACTCCGATAACTAACGTCGCATAACACGGTGTATGCGGTTCGCTACGCTCACCCAAATTGCTCCGCTGCGCTCCGCAACTTCGTGTATCCGCCATCCGTTAGGCGAAATTGCGATTTACCAAATGGAACATGACAAATTTTAAATAGTTATAAAACATTACTATTTATAGTAAAACATAATGGATGATTATATGGTGCAGGCAGTCATAAATCTAAATGAACACGAAAATAGAATCTTGAATATCGTCAAGGGGAAATTTGGTTTGAAAAATAAATCAGAGGCAATCAATTTGATAATAGATGAATATGAGAAAGAATTTCTGGAGTCAGAACTTAGGCCCGAATACATCGAAAAAATGAGAGAACGAGAGAAGGAGCCTACCGTCAGAGTGGAAGATTTCAGAAAACATTTTGGTTTGAAGTAGAATGTACGATTATGAATTAAGGAAGTCCGTGGAAAAGACATTTTTTAAACTCGCTAAGAAGAATCCTAAACAATTAGAAATCATTCACGACAAGATTGAAGAAATAAGGTTTAATCCACATCATTATAAAAGTTTGAGGTATCCACTTCAGCTTTTAAGACGGACTCATATTGACAAAAGTTTTGTGCTGGTATTTTCCATTGACGAATCTAAAGAAACAGTGATTATTGAAGATTATGATCATCATGACAATATCTATAAAAAGTGAACAGGCAAATCACAACTCAAAATTCCTTTGGAATTTTGGTCCTCAGAGACTCGCCCAACAGCGGACACACGGCTTCGCCCAAACCGTTTCCTTCGGTCGCAACTTCGTATGTCTGCAAAACGTTATATGCAATAAAGGTCTAAATGTATAAATACACGCAAGAGATATGTATATCCAACATTAATGTCAGATATAACTATGTTAGGCGAAATGCTAAAATGAGGTGAAACAAATGACAGATGTTTGGGTTATTGTGGTCGGCGGAATACTATCCATTCTTGCAGCTACTATCTCTCATTATTTTATAAAAAGGAGAGAATTAGATATAAGAGATGCTGAACACAAATTGGAACGATATAACTACCTCTTGGAATCTTTTGCTGGAATTGGTAGTGGATATAAAACCTATGAAGCGCATGTTCATTTCACAAACGCAGTGAACACACTAAACCTTATAGCCAGTAAGAAAGTTTTAGAAGCGGTGTACGAGCTAGTGGATTATATTCAAACACCTAAAGGGGAAAGCTACAATATTAGTGATCAAGATAGAATTACTAATAAATTAATTTTAGAGATTCGTCGTGATTTGCATTCGAAAACATTAAAAGACTTCAAGCAATTCGAGTTTCGTATCAAATCTCACGGACTTAAGCCGGGAGAGGTGGTTGATACTCTTGAAGGTTAGCATTCCCCTATGATAAATAGCACTTTGCCTAACATAGCGTATCTGGCTTCGTTTCACTTCGCCTAAATTTCAGATATACCAAAACCGTTACCTGAAATAATGCTTTGGCGGAATTGAAATTCATTAGACCATAGAGTATAATTGAGTACGCAACCTAAAGGTGTTTAAGATATACACCATAGATTAGGTTATTGAGAAGTACAGAGATGCGGGAAACTGCCCTTTTCATAGGCGCAGGAGCTGCAATCTGATACATGTACACAGCGATTCAAAAGCCCAGGTATCTCATTTCTTCAGTTCTTCGATCCTCTTTTTGATCTGCTCCAGTTGCTGTTCTAACATTGCTGCCTGGGATTCAAGTATTGAGATTTCCTGATGCCCCGGGGTTGTTGGCATTCCCACCGGGATTTCTGATGCCATTGCCTGTGGTTGTGGCGTTTGCCATGCCCCGGCTTGCATATACTGGACAGATGGTGAAAATCCACCTGCATTCCGTCCAACCCAGCCCGGGGAGTATCCAAACCGCATCCATCCCGGGAGTCCTGTTGCATAGTACATATTCCTGTATCTGCCTTGCATTTTTATTACCTCTTTAATTCTTTAATTCTTTTCTTGATCTGCTCCATTTGGCTTTCCAGGGTTTTTATATCGCTTTTTATGCTCTGTGTCCCAGGTTCCCTGGTTCGTGGAGGCGTGGCTGGTGCTGCGGGAACAGGTGTTACCGGAGCTTCCATACCCGTGTCCCTTCCCATACCTCTTCCCATGCCGCGACCGCTGCCACGTCCACCTCCGCCGCCCATGCCTCTGCCACCGCCCATCCCGGCACCTGCACCTGCACCTACACCAGTGCCCATGCCAGTGCCCGCACCTGCACCAGTACCAGCACCGCCACGTCCGGAGTACTCAGGAACGGTCGGACTCGTGGTCTGTGAAAAGCCCCCGCTCTTGTACTGCTCGACTGCATCGCGGACGGTACCGCTTGCACCGGTTATCATCTTAATTCCGGAAGCTTTGAGTGTCTGGGTTGCGTTTGGTCCAAGGTTTCCAGTGATAACAACTCCAACGCCAATGCCTGCAACGGTTTGTGCTGCCTGTATTCCTGCACCACCTGAAGCGTTTATGCTTGGGTTCGGCATCGATTCATACTCCATTGTTTCCGAGTCAACGATCACGAAATACTGGCATCGCCCGAATCTCGGATCCGCGGGCGCATCCATGGATGGCCCGGCTGATGTTACACATATTTTCATATTTATTACTCTCCTTTCATAATATCTTCTATATTGTCAACGATTGCCCTGAAGGATTGAGCAGCCTCTGACTCATGCTCTAACACGAATGGGATGCCACTGTCACCTGATAAAACAATATTAACCTCGATTGGAATCCTGCCAAGGAACGGTACACCCATGTCAATGGCAGCACGTTCACCGCCGCCGGTCTTGAAAAGATCGATTGTTTCACCGCATTTCGGGCATTTGAACCCGCTCATGTTTTCTATAATCCCGATTACAGGAATTCCAAGTTTCTTTGCAAAGGTCACTGACTTTCTTGAATCGAGGAGCGCTACATCCTGCGGCGTGGTGACAATGATTGCCCCGTCAATTTCAGGGACTAACTGGGCAACACTCAATGGTTCATCGCCGGTTCCTGGCGGGAGGTCAGCTATGAGGCAGTCCAGGTCGCCCCAGAGGACATCACTTAGAAACTGCCTGATTACACCCATTTTGAGCGGCCCCCGCCATACCACTGGCGTATCCTTGCTCTGTAACAGGAATGCAAGGGACATGACCTTGACCCGAGGGGGCACGAAGACCGGGATTATTCCTTCTTCTGTCACATCGGGACGTTCGTCCTCGATTCCGAGCATCTTCGGAACATTTGGCCCGTGAACGTCGGCGTCCATGATTCCGACCTCGTATCCCTTTGCTGCAAGTGTGAGCGCAAGGTTGACAGCTACTGTAGTCTTCCCAACGCCGCCTTTTCCACTCATAACCATTATTTTATGCTTTATTTTTCCCATGCGCTCTTTTAAGCGTTTTTCCTGAGCCATAGCCTCTTCTTCTTTTCCTTCTTTTTTCATGATTTCACCATCTTACTGCATGCTGTGTCTGCAACTTCCGTCTCTGGCATAGCTGCGCCGCAGTTTGGACAGTTCTCTGACTTTCCAATGCCATGCGTAATCTCCCACACATGCTGGCATGAATAGCACCGGAACTTCCTCTGCTGCGTCATCGCTATTTCGTATGTTCCTCCATATATTCGTATTGCTTTACCACATGCCAGGGCACATCCGATCTTTTTTCTTGCTTCGGAGAGAATTCTGTGGAATGTCGGCTGCGAGACCTTCATAAGATTTGCAGCCTCACGTTGGTCAATTCCAAGATAATCCTTCAGACGTATGCTTTCCATCTCTTCCATCTTCAGGACTACTTCGCCTCTGTCCTTTAGACAGGCTGCGTATGGTCTCCAGCAATCGTAATCGAATGATGACCGTATATGCCGGTTATGTCTTGGTCTTGGCATTAATGAATACATATTCATAATAAACTTAAACATTTCGGTGCTGCGAAAAGATTCTTTTCTCCAGTCTGACAAGATGATGTGGCTCTGCAAAACTTTAGATATACGAGAACCATTCAGTAACAACACCGTATATGAGAAACATTCATAAAATTCTAATCACACTATTTATCATCAACTGTACTGCCGCATCAGCAAGCGTCCCACCACCACAGGGTGCAGTGTTATTTATTGCTGACGGGCTTGGCTCGCACTACATCTATCCAGAGCTTATGGCAGAAACTCATGATGGCAAGAAGCTTCAGAACACACCATGCCCCAATATCACTGCTGACGGGTTGCGGGTGCTGTATGTCAAAGCACCTGTACCGAAAACAGGACCAGGACATTCAGTAATCGTCACAGGAAACTCGAAGGCTACAACCGAAACGATACCTGAAACCACCACCCTGTTTGATGTACTACAAAACAGTGAAGAGTTTCTTATTCTTGGGGTAATGGAACGAGGCAGTTCTTCAAACATGCGAGAAAAACAGGATGCTGTACTATATGCCAGATCAAACTCGATACGAAGCCCCGTCTTTGAGATACAGCATAAAAATGCACCATCAGAGATACTTAAGATAATGGAACAGCGATGCTCGATGATGCCGGAATACGTAAATAATACAGCAGGGGCAACAAGGTATTGTATGTACAATCGGTTTGCTATCGAAACAGCAGAAAAGATAGTAAAAACAATGCTTCAAGAGTATCCTTCAAAACGCTTTTTGTTGATCGTAAACGTGGGAGGTCTGGGAGGTCTGGAAGGTGCAGGCCACTATGCAGGATTTTCAACATACAGTGAAGTGATAAAAGGACTTGATGTTGATCTGTATTCTTTCAAAAAACTTTGCAGAGACAATCATATTGTTTTTTTATTTACCTCTGACCATGGCATCTCCTTTAGAACAGTGGATTCACGCGGGGGGAATGCTGGGGGCGACTATGTGAAAAAGACTGAAAGTTTGTACATTCCACGGATAGTAAGTGCAGAAAATGTTAAAACAGGCATTCTTAAAGGGGAACATGGTCAGGAGGACATTGCACCCACACTGCTTGGCATCCTCGATATTGCAAACACACTTGATGCGGATGGCAAAGCTCTCCCAATCAAAAATTATGCAAACATCTATGCTACAACAGATGCTGATTATGTCCATCTGTATCAGGGGAACTCATTAGTCGACAATCAAACAGGTAAAAAGGTTGTTTTCAAATATCTGGAAGGTACGTACAGGCTTCGGTTTGTGAAGGGCAATACCACAACCGAACAGACTGTATCACTCGAGGGAGATATAATGTTAAATGTGAAAGTGCCAGATACAACACAACCAACAAAAACACCACCACCAACTGTAAAAAGAACCTCAACCAATCACACAACACGATATGCTGCAGGCATGATATTGATATTGTTTGTCAACATCATCGGGATTATGCTGATCAAGCGGATAAAAGATTGAAAAAAAATCGTGACCGGTTTTTAGCAGGACACAGTGCTCATCCTGGATTGGACGAAAAGTAATTGTTGAGGCACAGTTGTTTTGCAGCGTAAGTAATGATAATGTCTGCACCAGCTCGCTTGATAGCTATAAGCGATTCATACATCGTGCGTTTGTCATCAAGCCAGCCAAGCTTTGCTGCTGCTTTTATCATCGAGTACTCGCCACTTACATGATATGCAGCAGTGGGCATCCGGAATTGTTGTTTAATTCGATACAGTACATCCAAGTACGGCAGTGCTGGCTTTACCATGACAATATCCGCACCCTCTGCAATATCCAGTTCTACCTCTCGCAGTGCTTCATCGCTATTTGCAGGATTCATCTGGTAGGTACTGCGATCGCCAAACGTGTAGCTGGAATCGGCTGCATCCCTGAAAGGTCCATAAAAGTTTGATGCATACTTGGCTGCATACGACATAATTGGCACATCAGTGTAGCCTTCCATGTCAAGGCTTCTGCGAATTGCCTGCACCATCCCATCCATCATTCCGGAGGGTGCAACCATATCAGCACCGGAAGCTACCTGACTTACTGCAGTTTTGCCAAGAAGTTCAAGAGTCGGGTCATTTAAAATCTGCTCCCCATGGGTCACACCACAGTGACCATGATTCGTGTATTCGCACAGGCACACATCAGTAATAACATAGATGTCATCACCAAATTCAGCTTTTACCTGTCGCACTGCCCTCTGGACCACATCATCGTTCCCCCACGCATGAGTACCATTTTCATCCTTATCACGCGGCACGCCAAAGAGAATTACAGCAGGAATGCCGAGTTCGCACACTTCCTGTACCTCGCTTACAACACCCTCAACCGGCAGGCGAAAAACACCAGGCATGGACGCTACCTCCACTGGTCTGGTTATATTCTCATCCACAAACAAAGGATAGACAAAATCAGAAACATCAAGTTTTGTCTCCTGCATCATCTGTTTAATTTTAGTTGAACGCAGTCTACGCATTCGAGTAATCGGAAACATAGTTAGTCAGACAGACAGGTTAGGATATATATTTTCTTATTATATGGGTACTGGCGTCTACTTTGGCAAGAGGTGCTGCTGCTTGCTAGAATATTGTGTGGTCAATATCTATGAGGAATTCGACCACGTAACCAATCACAAGGGTGCATAGAGGGGAGGGAATGAGGTGCCTCTTTAATTCTCCGTGATCTCTGCACTTGAGAAAAATTATCACCCGATTAACACAAAATTAATCAATTTGGATACGCAGCAAAGAGAAAAGAGCATTAAATTGTATAAACACAGTGACTTCCCTAAATTTGTTAGGAAGAGTGTCACATTGCGTGGTGTCGCGGTTGAAACGTTGGATTTCCTCTCGTATTCAAACCTGAGAGCGGTGTCCACTGATCAAAACGCCACAGGTGCTTGAACCATGAATAAGTGAAATCATACACAGATATGGCAACAGGGCAGACCTTCAAACTCCGGATGTATGCTTTAAACTGTTGCTCATTTCAGAGATGGCTATTTTTGGAATATTATTGCATCGCATCAATCGCTCGTCATTTGAAGAACGAAATCCAAAAAACAAACCGTTTTTTTATCACGGCGTTCTCATACCTGTATATCAAGGACGCACGTCAACCTGTGTGAGATTAAAAAAACGATCTCTTGCTTGACCCTTTCTGTGAAACGGCTGGAATACTTGTAGAGGCAGGACTCCTAAATGTTGATGTGATAGGTTCGGACATCCAATGGAAAATCGTTTCCGGAGCAAAAGTGAACCTTGGGTATTACAAAAAAATACGTTCTTATGTACCAGAATGCATCGCATCTTGCACTGAAGGACGAAAGCGTTGATGTCGCGGTATCCGTGAACAAGGCGGTTTCGCAGTCCATTCGTTTCTTCCAATGCATATTTTATCTTCTCATCGCGCACAACCCGACACTCCACTTTCCGCTCCAAAGTAGCCACCATCACACCCTGCATTCGCAGCCCCGCCCTCTCAAGATTAGAATCTGTTCCTCGTAAGAAGCAACAAATTCGGTCTGTACGGATTCTCCGGTTGCAAGTTCCGGATCCATTGGCGTATGATGCTTGTATCCTCTCGCTGCCATTTCTGTAACCAGTGCCTCATGCCGGAGGTACAGCGCCCTAAGCCGCCCCCTCCACCGCAGGATCTCGGGATGGTTTGAATACGCTTTTTTGTTGTTAGTTATTATCGACCACACGGCATGGATTTCCCTGTGTTCGCCAAGCAGATGATTGCGGCACATCCGATCAGGAGGCACGTCCCATATCCTCATGCAGATGCCTCCTGACCGACTTTCCGGTATTTAAAACGACTATTCATGATTTTACCAGCACCTCTTCACCCCTTGCACACTTCTCTGACCATCTCACGTATCCGGGCATGGCTCAGATATCGGAACCGACGATATCGATAGATGTCGCTTATGATCTTTGTCAATCGCTCCAGATCAAACATCTCGCACCCCTACCCCCAGCACCTGTTAAGTTGTTTTCCTATAAAAGTTTCTATTGGTGCGTGCACACTGTAGAAAAATATCCCGGGGGCTGGTTTATAGAAATATGAGAAGTGTCGTTGAGCTACTATGGCCAGCTTTTCACGTCACAGACTTTCAGTAGTACCCTGCCACTCAATAAAATCGTGGCATGCTTGTTCTTACCATGTGGTGTAATCTCGATTGCACGCATATTAGCAAGCTTAGCAGCATGGCGTGAGATCGTGCTCCCTGAAAGGCAAAGCCGCGATGCGATTTCTATGAGTGTTGTTGGCTCGTGCTTTTTGACATCGGTAAGTATCAGGCGCGCATTCGTGTCCAGTTCCTGCAAGAGCTGTGGCAGTTCGATCTCCCTCTGTTCTCGATCTATGTCGCTGAAGTTTGTTGTCTTGTGGATCAAGTGTGAAAGTGAGATGGATGCAGCAGTGAGTGCAACAAGTATCTCCCTTGGACCACCAGAGAGGTTTACGATGACCCTGCCACCGGGTATGGCAGACGGAGAAGATTCGCGTATCAGATCTATAAACGAGAGTACCATCGTATTGAAATCATGGTGGTCAATGTGCACGATATCAACGATAATCGAAGGATCGATCTTTGTTACGATATCTTTTACGTTCTCAACTGCCAGCCCAGCACGATTATCAGGTTCTTCCGGACGCAGGAGGATTATGCGATCGTGTTTTTCTATCCCATGTTTAACGATAAGTGAGATTATGTGTGTAGTCTCAAAGCCAAGTGGTGAGATGTAGGTTTTCATAATAATATTTTTGGTCTTCCCTATATTAATGCTTATTGGTGCAAATGTAGCATCTAAATTTCACTTTAGAGTGACTATTGCTGTTTTACGATAGATTTATAACGTAGGGATGTATTATTATATTCATGCAGCAGATGATGCTCACAGTCAGACCAAAGAGCGATTTCGAGGTGCCAAGCAGCACCGGTTACCAGCTTTACTCTGCACTGCTTGCTGTTATGCGCTCATCCAATCCGGGGGCGAGCAAGCGCATTCATGATTCGGAGATTGGGGCGATTGCGGTGAGCGGGCTTTCAGGAACGTTTGGCAGAGAAGCGAAGCGTCCCGGGAACAAGATGCTCTATTCGAGGCAGACGTACCGGTTTCACATCGGGATCACTGATCCGGACGAAATTGAGATATTCCAGTCACTGATCCAGCCGCTGATTCTTGAGAGCATGGATATCGATCTTGAAGCAGGGTCTCTCTTTATCGAGGAGGTGCAGAGCAGTACGCGTACGTTCGATGAGTTGATGAGGGATGTTTCACGGTATGATGGTGGGGCGATAGAGTTCGTGTTCATGTCGCCTGCGTGCATCCAGTACGGGAACAGTATTGTAACCGAGATGTTCCCTCACCGGGTTGCGGTCTTTAATTCGCTTCTTTCGAAATGGAACCATGCCTGCCCGGGGGAGCTTAAGATGAGCGTTTCACGGGACGAGTTTGCGCGAAATCTTCTCGAGAAGCCGGATGCGAAGTCTTATGCTACGCACAGTGTGATGGTCAATACAGTGTATGATGGAAAGCGGGGGCATCCGAGACCGATATTCAAGCAGGGGTTCACTGGCAGGTGCGCGTACCGATTTGTGCGGGATGCGCCGCAGGATGTCAGGAACGCGGTGGTTGCGCTTGCGATGTTTGCGGAGTACAGCGGGGTCGGGAGTTCGGTTGGCAGAGGGTGCGGATGGGTGCGGGTGTTGGTGGGAGCGAAGGAAGAGGTGAAGAGATGAACAAGATGCAGGAAGACATGTTGGAAAGGTGCTCAAACGACTATTTAGAGGAAATAAAGAATGAAAAAGAGGATATCCACACAACCATACGAAAGTATCTTGGTGATTATGTATCAACTGTCGTAGAACCTCTTTTCAAGAAATCCGGGCAATTGGATGCGAAATACGCTCGCGCTTTGAGTTATCCGTCGCATATAATTGATGCGGTGTTTACAGGAGCAGTGTTGTATATCTATGATCGAGTATCTACGGGACAGGCACATCCAAAGACACATGATATAAAATTGCTCTGCACCGCGCTCACGCTCCATGACGTGAATAAATACTGGAATGAGATTACTGGACCTAATTACAGTGGAAATTACCGCAAACTAATTCAGGACTATTTTGAAATAGATCCTTTTGATCTAAAAACATATTTCTCTGATTGGGCGAGTGAACTGGAAGAGATTGTATTTCTTGTGCAGCACACGCAGGAGTCTGATGATGCACAATACGAAAGTCGTTTTTCTCAGCCGAGATATGCGAAACTTCTGCCCTATGTTAAAATTGGGGACAAGGTTGCGAGTCTGAGCAAATTGGAGAATCCGTTGCAAGAGATTCACAAACGCCTGAAGAACGAAACCCACGACGTGCACCTTATGAGACTGCCTGAGATTCCGCAGCAACTCTTATCTCAAACGGTGTATCGAAGTGCAAAGAAGTTTCTGGTAAAATCAGGCGGCGTTCCACTTCTTATATCACCACAGGGCATACTTTACCTGTCATCGGATGAAATAGAGATAGATCCAGCGGTATTGAAGAAATTAATCGGCGCAGAACTTGCGGAGAAGACTTGTGCCAAACCCGTGTTGGAGTGGAAGAAATTTGATCTGGCGCCCCTATTATCGATACCACTTGATAAACAGGATCGATTTGATATTTATCTTGAATCGGTACGTGAAAAGACAGAGTCAGGTCTTTTAAGCGTCCTCGGCAAGACGACATATCCGCAAGATGTGGAACTTCAGGAGTCGCTTGCATGTATTACTTATTTCATATATAATGACAAAGGTTCTGATTGGACGAAGTTTCCAGAACTTGAGAAAGCTATACAAGAAGATTACTTAAAAGAACAATTGCGAAAAATGGGGGAAATGCGCCAGAATTTTGCAGATCGAGATGATGTGGGTAGGCAGAAATGCAAGGCATACACAGTCTATGAACTTGTGCAAAAACACAATGATCATGCTGAACCGCTTCGATTGTTGCGCAGCTCTGTAAAGGGCGCCATATTATCCAAGTTGGATGAGGAATCGTCTGCATTGGATCCGATAGTAAGGCTGGTTTGTGCATATAACCGAGAAATAACAGGTGGACTCGCTAATACTTCTCCAAAAGGAGGGGGGGATGTTTGTTTTATGTGTGGTGCAGTTGCTGATAAACAATACAAACTGGGGCAAAAAAAGCACTTCCTGCAAGTGGGCGGTTTTACAAAACGTGCTACACCTAAAGATCCATACAAACGGTGGTGTGCTGCTTGTCAAATCGAACATCAACTCATCGACAGTTTGGTACAGAGCAGCGGTTTTAGCGTGAACGAGGACTTGATATTCTTTTATTTCTATTTTGATTCTGTGTTTGTCAATGTAGACCCGTTTCAGGAGCAGATGAGCAAGGTTGGGATAAATGTGCAGGGGACTGAAAAACTTGGTTTGAATTTTACACTCGGTGATTTCGATACACCATTCCATATCGAGCCGATGGCGATTAGATTGCCACCGAAACAAACAGAACATTCGAGCAAAAGTACACGAAGAGCACGAGCGATTCACACTGCAATAAAAGCCTGCTTAAAATGTGGATGTAAATGTGTCGCAACCAGTCCATACGCGCTTATACGGATGTATGATGGTATGTTTTGCAATGAACGCCCATCGACACTCGAAAAGAATCTGGGAATCGATCACATTAAAACTTTTAAAGATGCAAGGCACATAGTGGCTCAGCTGGACTTTATCAATCAGTTCGATGGGGTAAAGGGGTTATATCGTGTGCAGCGATTTAAGCCCATAACTGTGATACCATACGTAAAAAGCGTAAAAAGAAAAGAAGGTGCTGGTAAATTCGTGATTTGGGCAAATGAGAATGGAGATCGTCTACATAAATTATTAGGAGATGAAACTATGGATATGAAGGAAATAGCAGAAAAGGGAATCGCTCTCTTTAGAGCGCACCGCTTGAGCAGTTCGTACAAACGAGTAAAGATATTTCGGACAGCCCTTGACTCATTGATGGTGTCGAAGGCACAGAAATATAAAGATGATGAGGCTGTGCGGTTTGCGGCAGCGAGAGTTACGAAAGACGTGTTGCGTGAGCAACACGACAAAAATGTTGGCAAGGATATCCCTGCGGAGTGTCTGGACTATGTTGAAAGCATTGCAGAGTACTTGAAAGAACACGGACTCTGGAACGTTAAGAAGATATCGCAATGGGGAAATCCATTGACAGACGTATATGAATTTGAATATATTTGCGCTACTAAAACAAAAGGTGATGCACAATGAACTGGAATGAACTCAAGGAAAGCATACCCGATGAGGGTTTTGCTGAGATGTATGAAGTGTACAGAAGGGCAAGACCGACCGTAACGCTGGTGGTTCTGAGAACTGTAACAGATCCTACCCTCTTCAGGAGCACGGATTCGGAACGGGCTGAGACCCAGGAGTTTGGTGGGATCATCCATGCACAGGTAAACGGCGAGAAGTTTGTGAGCAAGGAACGTCTGACCGGATTAAACCTTTGCCGGGAACTTGATGAGGGTGGAAATATCATTGCGGAGAAGTATACATACAACGAACCGAAAAAGATAGAGAATCCTCCCAAGTATCAGACAGCAGACATGCTCACTTATGGTCTTGTTGGCACCGGATCGGCTACGTTCTCACAGAAAAGCCATGTTATCGAAGGTTACACATACAGTCTTGAGCCTTACGACCTTATAAGCAAGGAAACGCACAATGCCCTTTACGAAAGTGGAACAATGCGGGATGAAAAAGGTGATCAGTCAGAGGCGCTTTTCAACCCTGTTAAAGTGCAGCCTGGCACCCACTTTGTGCATTTCATCACGCTTGAAGCTGGCACAAAGGAAATGCTCCTGTACTCGATCCACAATATCCTCAACACCGGACGATACGGGGCGCGTGAAACGCGTACCGGCAGGAATGTGAAGAACGAACTCGTTGGGCTCATAACATCCGCTGGCGATAGTAGTCTAAGCTGTGGAGAGTTGATCTATGATCACCTGACCGAAGCAAAGAACGAATCCAAAGAAAAGAACGAATTTTCGCGAGATGATATTCAAAACGCAGTATCTGAGTACGTAACGAAACATAAGCGATCAGATTGGCAAATATTCTACGCAAGTGACTTTAAACCGACTGATGGAAATAAGTTTCCAGAATGGTTATCCAACTTAATTAAGGTCGGAAGCCGAATGGAAAAAGAGGGTTCGGTAGTGCTCAAGGATGCACTGGTAACTCTACGCGAACAGGGGCTGAATGCGGTCGATCCTGAGTGAGTAAGATGACGGAGAGTTGGTGATCATTGTGGAGGTGACAACATATCGTGCCACCCTCTATTCCCCCCTCTTTTATTCCAGTTCGGAGGGCGTTCTGATCAGTGCTGATCAGATACTTGGGAGCACGGCACTTACATATTCGCTTGCATACAATCTTGGACTTCTAAAGAAACACTACTTCCTGTTTGGTGATGCTGCCGTTAACCATCGGTATCAGGAGCTTGCCGACATTGGTCTATTTGTGACCGATGGAAAACCCATCGATGTCAATTATAAAGAAGAGACGTTCAAAAGCACAGAGTATCTATCAGAGCGGAGTTTGACCGTGTCGAAAGGTGATAAGAACTGTATGGGTATATTTAGAAGGGCAGATCCTTCTGGGATGAGTAGCGATTCTCCGCCACTGATCAATAGGGTACGGCGGTATATCGGGCTTGCCCCAGGAAGTACGTTTGAATTCACAGTCTGGTCGAAAGAACCACTGCCAGATGATATTTTTTTAACCGTTGGCATTCGCAGGAGTGGCGAATTGCGGTTGAGAAAGACAGAACTTGCAGACCGGGTTCATCTGAATCTGTACATGCTCAAAGAAGTTTACGGAATAGGGGAGCAGCATACAGATGATGAACAGATAACCCTCTTCGATATCTACAATGCATCAGGTAAATTTGTACGTGGCAGCGATTACAGAAAACAGCACTTTCTTGACGTAGATTTCAAATTTGTGGATGATAAGATAATACCTTCGATATTTCGGTGATGAAACATGGTAACTGTTGGCGAAGTATATCTTCCGGTCACTGAAGATCGGTATGGTCTCACACCCTCTGGACAGCTACGCGTTTTCCAGGAGCAGTTCATCAATTGTGTGAAAAAGGAAAACGCAGATGTTATACAGTTGATTGCACCAACTGGTGCAGGAAAGACGCTTTGTTTTGAATATCTACTGCGGGAAGGGAGCAAGGTTCTCCTGCTTTATCCTACAAACGCATTGATTCAGAGTCAGATGGAGCGGTTTGAGAAGAGTGGATTTAGTGCCATAAATATATCTGCAAAAATTCTCAAAAAGAAAGGATATGAGCGTGCACGAGAACTTTCGGGGTTGCTAAAGCGGTATGACGTCATATTGACCAATCCTGATATCTTTCAGGCGATTATCGGAGCTATGTATAGAAATCCGGAAGAAGATTTGATACAGATATTTCACCAATTTGAATATGTTATTTATGATGAATTTCACGCGTACAGAGAGTTTGAATTAAGCGGCATTCTCACCCAGATAGCGTTATTTCAAAACATGAGTCAATGCAAAGTAATTTTGAGCAGTGCAACGCCTAAATCGGAGATATTGGAACTTCTCAACCTCGTGCGGATCGGGGAGGATAGACATGCACCACTGGTGGAGAATATCGTTGCCAAATCATGCCATCCGGACGAAGGGGAGATCATCAGACACCAGACGATGGTCGAACTTCATCAGGGAAAGATTCTTGAGCAGTTCAATGAAGTGGCGGATGTGCTCACCAGCGAGTTAAAAGAGATTGGACCGGGCAAGCCGCAGATTCTGTTCATATTTGATACCGTAAAAGATAGTAATTGGTTTTATTCACGTTTGTTCAAGGAATATCCGGATATATATGAATTTACGGAGAAGGATAACGGTTATGACACGAATCAAATCGGTGAAGCACAGGATTTCACCAAGCCGATTCTCATTTCCACAAACAAAAGCGAAGTAGGACTTGATTATCCAATAAAACTGCTTTTTATGGAGGATGGTTTTAGCATCGATTCTTTTGTCCAGCGTTTCGGTCGTGCTGCCCGACATGAGCCAGCTAAATGCCACATCTATATGAAGAAGGAAGCAAACTCGCTGTTTTCGGATGAAACCATAGAATATCAGAAATTCCTGGATACGATGGGTTATGTCACCGATCAGTATAATATCCAAATAAAGAGCGTGCGTACACTCTTCACATTCAGACAGGCGTTGGCGATACAGGAGTATAAACGTAGAAAAGAAGATCTCAAAGCATATTTTGCGGTTGAATCCGGATACAGTTACAAATTATGGTTTGCATTCTTTTCAGTGCTGGATAAACACAATAACGAAGGATTAGTGAATATAAACTTGGATCGATTGAAATTATTCATAAATGATCTTAAAAAAGCGTGCAAAAGCCTTCGTGGTCGATCCCTGCGATTTCCTGTAATGTATCAAAGAGGTCATGAAATACGCCAAACGGTGTATGATGTTCTTTCGGTTCTGAATCGAGTTCCGGCAGTGGTGGAGAATACAAAGGAGGGCTTGATCATAAAAGAGATCGAGAGCGAAGAGACGGGTCCTTTCATTCAAGCGATAACTTTACCATATTTCCCTGTCGGGTCAAAAATCAGCTACCCAAAGCGAAAGGAGCAATTCAGGGATGAAATAGAGACAATCACAAAAAAAGCAATTGATGTCTTCCCAGAAAAGCAACAAAGTTTCTTGCTTGCCTGTATTCGTTCGTTGTACTACTCAATTGACCCTGATAAGATCGTACTCCCTGAAGAGGTCATTCTCTGGAATAACAAGGTCGTGCCGCTGTCGAAGGATGCTATGGAATTTCATGACGACTGATAACGATCCCGACCTCGTCAACATCTCAGACCTCAACCAGTATCTCTACTGCCCCCGCCGCCTCTATTACCTGATGTTCTACGACACACAGGGAATCAATTACTATCTTGTGGACGGTCGCTCAAAACACGAACATCAGAGCAGGCGAGGTGGTTGGTATCGTGAAATGTATCTCCGGTCAGATAAACTCCATTTACACGGTAGAATAGATTTATTGGAGGGAAAAACTACCCTGACACCTGTAGAACGCAAACACGGCAGTTCCTACTATGACAACGACGAGATCCAGCTTGCCGCATACTGTATGCTCCTCGAAGAGTATCTGGAAGAGCCTGTCCGATTGGGTTATCTGTATCTCTTCGGAACAAACGAGCGATATGCGATCACGATAACCGATTGGCACCGCGAACAGGTCATCAAAATCACGGAAGCGATCCGCAAGATGAGCCTCGATTCAATCCCGGATTTCACATCAAACCCGAAAAAATGCAATAAATGCAGCGTAGTGCAATACTGCATGCCTTATGAAACACGACTGCTGGAGATGCAAAAATGAAATCAGAAACCAGAACAGAAACCAGAACCAAGCCCGAAGAATCAACCCCCACATCGCAACCCAAAGCAAGCGAAGGCATCTTCGATGATAGCGTAGTCTACGTAACCACACAGGGTAGCGTTGTTGGTGTCGATGGCGGGCGGATCACTGTTGCCATCAAGGATGAGGGAGTGCTTGCATCATTTCCCATGGGGCAGATCGATACAATTAATATATTCGGAAATATCCAATTCACAACGCAATTTGTAGCCCGTGCAAACGAACACGGGATCGTTTTGAACTATTTCACCCAGTTCGGGAAGTACCGCGGCAGCTTTATCCCGGAGCGAAACACCATCGCAGAAATACGCAGGCACCAGTACGCACTTGCGGGAAAACAGGCTCTTCTTATCGCACAAAAGATCGTTCGGGCAAAGATACGAAACTCCCGCACGTTTCTCGGGCGAAAGGGAATCACCGGCACCGGAAAGCTCGCCGACCTCGAAGCACGCACAACGGCAGCAAAGACGATGGACGAACTGCGCGGAATCGAAGGCGAGGCTGCCAGCATCTACTTCAATCTTCTGGACGGCTGCCTTGTCGGCGACTGGACATTTGCAAAACGCACCCGCCGCCCTCCGGAGGATCACATCAATGCGCTCCTTTCGCTCACGTACACGATGATGAAGAACGAAGTCTTGAGCGCACTCCGTCAGTACAACCTTGATCCGTTCTTAGGCGTCATGCATGTGGACAGGCACGGGCGTCCCGCGCTTGCTCTTGACCTTCAGGAGGAGTTTCGCCCGATATTCTGTGATGCTTTTGCAGTACGGCTCATCAACCAGGGGGTTCTGACGCACGATGATTTTGCGAAGAACAACCACCTGAAGGACTATGCTTTCAAGAAATATCTTGGGAAGTACGACGATTACATGAAAGAGGAGTTTAAACACCCGAAATTCGGGTACACTGTATCGCGGCGCAAGGCTGTGCGTATGCAGGCAATCCTGCTCAGAAAGGCGATTGTCGGCGAACTGGGTGAATATTATCCGTTAATATTTAAGAGGTGAAATTTTGTGAGACTTGCCATAACTTACGACATCAGCGAGGATAAGATCAGGACTCGTGTGTTTCGGATCCTCGAAAAATACGGCGCATGGAAACAGTACAGCGTCTTTGAGCTGGAGGTTAGCGGTGTACAGCGTGTGCAACTCGAGGATGAAATCGGGGCTGTGATCGGAGCAGGGGACAAGGTCAGGGTCTATCAGTTGTGCGAGCGGTGTGTTAAGGATATCGTCGATCTCGGGGAGCCGTCGCCTGAGCGGGCGTCGAATGTGATATAAACCTCATTGGGGGAAAGGGATTTAAACGATCATGGGCCTTTATAAGGATACGGTATGGTACAGGTCGATGATTTAAGTCCCGGATTCCGGGACTTTTTGGCGGTCTATTTGATAAATACAGGCTGCTGACTATGCCGTCGCAACGCATCAGAAAA
>CAJHIR010000002.1 GCA_905067535.1 Candidatus Argoarchaeum ethanivorans | reverse complement strand
GGATATAAATAGTGGCAAACTAATCTTTGAAGATCTGGTAAACGAAGGTCTGGTTGAATACGTCGATGCTGAAGAAGAAGAAAACACGCTTGTCGCTATTAATGAAGAAGACCTTACCGAACAACACACACACCTTGAAGTCAATCCTGCTTTGATACTTGGAATCTGTACCGGGATGGTTCCATTTCCAGAGCACAACGCGTCTCCAAGAAATACGATGGGTGCAGGCATGATGAAACAATCACTCGGCGTCTCGTCAGCAAATCTCAAACTTCGACAGGACACAAGAGCTCACATGCTTCATTATCCACAAAAGGCGATTGTTAATATGCAGACTGCTGAAGCTATTGGATTTGATCAGCGTCCATCAGGACAAAACTTCGTAGTAGCAGTACTGTCTTATGAAGGCTACAACATCGAAGATGCTCTTGTTATAAACAAAGGCTCAATCGAGAGGGGTCTTGGACGGAGCCACTTCTTTCGTACACAGGAAGGGGAGGAGCGAAAATATCCTGGCGGACACCTTGACAGGTTTGAAATACCTGATTCAGAGGTGCGAGGAGCACGTGGTTCTGAAGCTTATGCCCATCTTGATGCCGATGGACTTCCAAACCCTGAAACCCGTGTTGGACCAAACGATGTATTGATTGGAAAAACAAGCCCACCGCGGTTTCTTGAAGAGCCGACAGATCTCGGGTTAAGTCCACAGCAAAGGCGAGAGAGCTCTGTTACAGTGCGCTCCAATGAAAAAGGCATCATCGATACCGTAATACTCACCGAAACTGAAAGTGGCGCTCGCCTTGCAAAAGTGAGGACCAGGGACCAGCGAATACCGGAAATAGGAGATAAGTTCGCATCCAGGCATGGTCAAAAGGGTGTTATAGGTTTAATAGTGCCCTATGCAGACATGCCTTTTACAGAAAATGGCATGATCCCTGATCTTATTATTAACCCACATGCAATCCCTTCACGAATGACTGTAGGGCATGTGCTTGAGATGATTGGCGGCAAGGTTGGAAGCTTGCAGGGACGGAGAGTTGATGCCACACCGTTTTCAGGTGAGGAAGAGGTAGACATGCGGGCTGCTATGCAAAAAGCAGGATACGCCCATACTGGAAAAGAAGTGCTCTATGATGGGGTGACAGGAAGACGTATTTTAGCTGATGTGTTTGTAGGAGTTATTCTATATCAAAAGCTCTATCACATGGTAGCTTCCAAGATGCATGCACGTTCACGTGGACCAATACAGGTACTCACCCGCCAGCCAACAGAAGGACGTGCAAGAGAGGGAGGTCTGCGGTTTGGAGAGATGGAACGTGATGTGCTCCTTGGGCACGGTGCTGCCATGGTATTAAAAGAACGTCTGCTCGATGAATCTGATAAAGTGAAAGAGTATGTCTGTGGGCACTGCGGCATGATTGCAATGATTGATCGCCGCAGCAACAGGGTATTCTGCAGCAATTGTGGTGCTAATACTGACATTCATTTAGTTGAGATGAGCTATGCCTTTAAGCTGCTACTGGATGAAATGAAATCACTTGGTGTTGCACCAAGATTGGTATTAGAGGATGCAGTATAAATATGAAAGACTGCACACAACGTTGTGCAGAAATACTAAAATAGGTTTTAATATATGATTCACTCAACTCCAAAAAAAATTGGCAAAATCAAATTTGGGCTCATATCCCCAAAAGAATTTAGAAAAATGAGTGTTACCAGAATAATAACAGCAGATACTTATGATGATGATGGTTTTCCTATTGATATGGGTTTAATGGATACAAGACTTGGTGTCATCGATCCAGGGCTTCGCTGTAAAACATGTGGACAGCGGGCAGGTGAATGCCCGGGACACTTTGGCCACATCGAACTGGTAGCACCTGTTATTCATGTAGGTTTTGCAAAACTGATTCGAAAGATTCTGCGTGCAGTGTGCAGATCATGCGGGTCACTCTTGTTAAATCCATTAGAAAAGATGAAATATTTAGATGATATATATGCTAAACAGAGGTTGGGGCAGCCTGTTGAAGATGTGGTAAACACGGTATTCAAGGAAGCTCGAAAGATAAAGGAATGCCCTTATTGTGGTGAGCGGCAGCTTGAGGTTAAATTTGAAAAGCCGACCACGTATGTTGAGGATAAACATAAACTGATGCCTGCAGACATCAGGGACCTCTTTGAGAAGATATCTGATAAAGACATGGAAGTAATGGGCATGGATCCAAAAAGTGCACGTCCGGAATGGATGCTTCCAACGGTACTGCCAGTACCTCCTGTAACCATGCGGCCGTCTATCACACTTGAATCAGGACAGCGAAGTGAGGATGATATCACCCACAAGCTTGTGGATATTATCAGAATCAACCAGCGTTTCCAGGAAAATCGAGAGGCAGGAGCCCCACAATTAATCATAGAAGACCTGTGGGAGTTACTCCAATATCACATTACCACATTCATAGATAACACAGTGTCAGGTGTGCCGCCAGCACGCCATCGTTCAGGTCGTCCACTCAAAACATTGTCCCAGCGATTAAAGGGGAAAGAGGGTCGATTCAGGGGCAGCCTGTCAGGAAAACGTGTTAACTTTTCAGCACGAACGGTCATATCTCCTGATCCAAATATTAGCATCAAAGAGGTAGGAGTGCCAGAAGAAATTGCAAAGGAAATGACCATAACCATGAATATAACGCCACGAAACATCGACGAGGCAAAAAAATATGTGTCAAGAGGAACACAGCAGCATCCAGGTGCAAACTACGTAATTCGAAGCGATGGACATCGCATCAAGATTGCAGATAAAAATACTGAGGAGCTTATTACGACGATGGAAGTTGGCTGGAAGATAGAGAGACATTTAAAAGATGGCGATATAGTGCTCTTTAACAGACAGCCTTCATTGCATCGGATGAGTATTATGGCTCATGAAGTAAAGGTACTTCCACGAAAGACTTTCCGATTGAATCCAGCAGTCTGTCCACCATATAATGCTGATTTTGATGGTGATGAGATGAACCTTCATGTGCTTCAGACAGAAGAAGCGAGAGCAGAGGCAAAAATACTGATGCACGTGGATCAGAATATTCTTTCCCCAAGGTTTGGCGGACCAATCATAGGCGGCATACACGATCACATCTCTGGATCGTACCTGCTTACCAATAGAGATAAAAAAATACACAAAGCAGAGGCTCTTGAGCTTCTGAAAAAATCTAATATCGGGGAACTTGTAGAGCCTGCCGGGTATGAAAATGGAAAGCCTTACTGGACTGGCAGGCAGATTTTCAGCATGATATTACCAAAAGGATTATCTCTTGAATTCAAAGCAGAAATATGCGAACACTGTGATGTGTGCAAGAAAGAGAAATGTGAACGTGAAGCATACGTGATAATCGAAGATGGGGTGGTTAAATACGGCTCTATTGATGAAAAGGCAGTGGGAGCGTTTAAAAGTTTAATCCTCGATAAGATTTACAAGGAATATGGTGCGGAAAATGCTCGAAGATTTGTTGATGATATGACACGACTTGCCATACGTGCTATTATGAAAATAGGGTTAAGCTTTGGGATAAGTGATGAAGATGTGCCTAACGAAGCAAGTGTGCAGATTGATGAAGTACTGCATGATGCAGAAGAGCATGTTAAAAAGCTCATCTCAGCTTATAACGCTGGAGAACTGGAACAATTACCAGGACGAAGCATCGACGAAACACTGGAGATGAGAATCATGCAGGAACTTGGAACAGCAAGAGACAATGCCGGTGAGATTGCAGGTAGACATCTTGGTCTTTCCAATTCAGCAGTAATTATGGCACAATCGGGTGCAAGAGGTTCAATGCTCAACCTTACCCAGATGGCTGGTTGCATCGGGCAGCAGGCTGTGCGAGGAGAACGTATCCAGAGAGGCTATAATGATAGAACTCTTTCTCACTATAAACGAGGTGATCGTGGTGCAGATGCACACGGTTTTGTCAAGTCAAGCTATAAAAAAGGCTTATCTCCAACCGAGTATTTCTTCCATGCCATAGGTGGACGTGAAGGACTGGTGGATACTGCTGTTCGTACTTCACAATCCGGGTATTTGCAGCGAAGGATGGTTAATGCACTGCAGGATCTGGAAGTGCAGTATGATGAAACAGTAAGGGATACCAGAGGCATGATCGTACAATTCAAGTATGGAGAAGATGGACTTGATCCAATGAAAGGAGATTTTGGAACAAGGGAAAGCATCGCACGCATCATCGATACCGTGTTAACTACAAGAGGACAAAATGATTGATTCAGACGTAATAAATTCAAGAATTCGAGGCTTACCGATTCCACTGAAGATATGTGAAACTTTAATCAGTGAACTTGAAAAGCAAGAGTTAACCGAAGAGGAACTTGAAAAAATCATTGAGCTTACACTTAAACGATATAAGCAATCATCCATCCCCCCCTACGAAGCTGCTGGTGTCGTGTCCGCTCAATCCATTGGCGAGCCTGGCACACAGATGACTATGCGTACCTTCCATTACGCTGGTGTGGCTGAAATAAATGTAACTCTTGGACTTCCACGAATTATTGAACTGGTGGATGCACGCAAGAATCCAAGCACCCCGATGTTAACGATTTATCTTGAAAAAGAGTATGGCAATGACAGAAATAAATCACGGGATATTGCGTGGGAGATAGAATCAACAATTCTTTACCATTTAGGAGACATTACAACCGATGTTTCTTTGATGGAAATTACTGTAAATCTCAGTCCAAAGGCTCTTGAGATGCGAAACATGACTGCAGAGGAAGTAGCATTAAAAGTAGGGGATGCAATAGGCTTGCCTGTAAAATTAAACGAGTATGCTCTTACTACATCTCCTGAAGAGGTATCGTATCGCGAACTGCTCCAGCTTGCTAAGAAGATACGATCTGTTCACTTGAAGGGGATCAAAGAAATAAAAAGGGTGGTAATCCGTAAGGAGAGCGACGAATACATCCTGTACACCGAGGGTTCTGCTCTCAAAAGTGTTATGGAAGTAGGTGGTGTGGATGCAACCCGCACACGAACAAATAATATCCTTGAAATGGCAGAGGTGCTCGGTATTGAAGCTGCCCGGCAGTCAATCATAGACGAAATAATGGCTACACTAAGAGAACAGGGTTTAACCGTTGATATCCGCCATGTGATGCTTGTTGCAGACATTATGACCTGCGACGGTGAGGTTAAACAAATTGGACGGCACGGCATATCAGGCGAAAAAGCAAGTGTGCTTGCAAGAGCTGCTTTCGAGGTTACTGTACATCACCTGTTGGAATCAGGCATAAGAGGTGATATTGATGAATTGGGTGGTGTGACGGAAAACGTGATCGTAGGGCAACCGGTCAAGCTCGGGACAGGCAATGTAAGACTGATAGCAAAAACAACATAGAGGTTTGAATTATTATGGTTGAGATAGATAGTATACTGAGAAATGTCATTAAGAAAGGTAAGGTAGTAATTGGTGCAAAACAGGTAATTAAAAATGTAGATAGCGGTCTGGCAAAGATCGTGGTTGCAGCTTCAACCTGCCCACCAGAGTTAAAAAATAAGATCAATATTGACGATTTGATTGAATATAATGGCAATGGAGTGGAACTTGGAACTGCGTGTGGGAAACCTTTTTCGATAGCTGCCCTTGCAGTACTTGAAGGTGATGAAAGCGATATTACTGCACTTAGAGGCCTCTCATCTTGAGTGAAGTTAAACTTGACACAGACGGGATGCGATACATTGTACTGTTTGAGCAGATAACAGGGGCATCCCCGATAGATTGCATGATAGATGACGAGCTTAATAAAGTAACATTTGTTGTAAAAAGTGAAGATATGGGTGCAGCTATTGGTAAAAGTGGTGACCATGTCAATCGCGTAAAGTCGATGATCAATAAACAGATAGAGATCATAGAGTATTCTGATGATGTGCGTGAGTTCATAGAAAATGTTATCCAACCAGTCTCAATTAAAAATATTAATATAGAGGAGAAAAAAGGTAAGCGTATTGCTTATTTAAACGTATCTGCCGGGGAGAGGGGCTTCGCTATAGGTAGGGGGGGTCGAAACATAGGTAGGGTAAAAACGATTGTTAGCAGGCACCATGACATTGATGAAGTAGTTATTCAATGAAAGTTAGTCTTCTTTAGTGTGGATTCAAATGTAGGATACAACCTGTAAAAGACTATCAATCATGGAACAACCGGGTGACTGAGTAGTTATGGCAGATACTGTTCGAACACCACTTATCCGGTCAACGATAACAGGTACATGTTCGAGGTAGTTAATGTATTCGTGAAGGTTTATACCTGTTCTTACAAAAAACACTCTTCCACCAGCAGACGATCCGGTTTTTTTAAGATGAGGTATACGCAAGAATCCAAGTTTCTTTGACGCTACGTACCCAACGTGGTTTGATGGGTTGTCTGATATACACAACTCTGCAATCGTTTTAAAATTAGCTACCTTGCTTGCAAGGGTTATGGCTTCTCTGATTATCTTTGTTCGTTTATCAAGTTTTAAAGTTGATAATTCTTTTCTAAGTGCTTCTACCGCTTCTAACTTCATATCCATTCGTGTTACACGTACTCCTCTGAAACTGTCTGGTTCAAGCCGCTTTTTATTCTCACAGTTCATAATTATCGCACCCCTCATGTTCCCTCCATCAGGTGCTGGCCCTTTCTGAAGTAGTTCGAGGGCATGATGCGCAGCAGTATCCGGAATGCCGCTATGAATAAGGGCATTCACGGCAATCTCTTTTGCCTGCACGTGGCTTTTGATTGTTACGCTTGTAAGTGGCAGTGCTGGTATGTACTGGATCACATCTGTTATTTTCTCAATTGTTATGTGGATAATGTCTGGAATGCCGTTTTCATGCGTTGCCGCTCTATTTGATAGCTCTTCTACTACCAGTGGGATGTCTTTTTTAGGGATGATCCTCTCTGCACCTGAGACATGCCTCCTACCAACACTTGCTCTCATTCGAAGACTAAACATAACTGTGCACCGTTAGTCCAAGATCAGCAATCATCTGCAGGTCTTTTTGTGGGCTCTGGCCTTTTGTTGTAAGGTAGTTTCCAAGAAGTATTCCATTGGCTCCGCTGATCAGTGCAAGGCTTTGAAGGCTGCGAAGACCAGATTCACGTCCTCCTGCAAGTATGAGACTCTTGTCTGGTAGAATAAGTCTGTACACTGCTATGGTTTTAATTATTTCAAGTGGTGATGGCGGAACGATGTTCTCAAGCCGGGTTCCTGCAATTGGTGTTATGATGTTGATTGGAACAGCATCAACATTCAGTTTTTTTAGAGCAAGTGCAAGTTCTATTCGATCAGCGGGCGTCTCCCCAAGCCCGATGATTCCGCCAGAGCAAACTTCAAGCCCGCTTTCTTTTGCAATCTTAACTGTGTTGATTCTCTGCTCATAAGTATGGGTGCTGCACATCGAAGCAAAAAAACTCTTTGAAGTTTCAAGGTTGTGGTGGATGCGCGTTAGACCAGCATCCTTAAGCATCGCTGCTCTTTTTCCAGTGATTGCTCCAATAGAGGCGCAGACTGATAGGCTGGTCTTTTCTTTGATCTGTTTTATTGTGTGCAGTATACTGCCAAACTCTTTCTGGTTGAGGCTTAATCCACTGGTAACAAGAGAAAACCGGTTTGCCCCCATATTTTCACCACGTTTGGCAAGATCAACCAGGTCTGCTGTCTGCATCAGTGGATATGGTGTGATGTTTGTGTGATTATGTACCGATTGGGCACAGAAACTACAGTCCTCACCACACAAGCTGCATTTGGCATTGACAATAGAGCATGTATCAACAATATTCCCATGGTATCTACGTGTTATTGTATTTGCAAGAGAGGATAGCTCGATTGTTTCAGCATTCCCAAGATTCAGTAAGAGTAGTGCTTCTTCCCTTGTGAGCTTGTGTCCTCTCGGTATTTTTGATTTGAGTTCTTCAAAACACACCATAGATGTCTTTTAAGAATTACTCTGGTTTTTCGTACAACCTGGTTTTGGACAATATTTTGCCATCCCTGGCGTGTGGTTTTCGTGATACTGTATCATTGCATTTCTCGATTTCCCGTGCTTCGTCTGCAAGCATTGAAGCAGTTCTTACCATCTCATGCCCTGCTGCTGTTGTGAGTGTGATTGCTTCGATCCCTTTCATGCCAAAGCATGCTTTGGAGTTGATTTCAGCAGCTTTTAATAGAATGTGCAGTGCTGCAAGTGCCTTCGCTTTTGCGTATGAGTTTGAGAAACCACCATATTCTATACATTTTTCTGGCTTTGCAAGAATGTGAGGCAAGTTCAATGTTTCACCTGCTTCAATCTCTTCGATCACACCATCGATTGTTTCCTGCACAAGCCTTATTGCACCAGTAAATGCAAGGGTTTTATTCACCTCGGCATTGAAGTTAACCATTTCCACTGTATCAAGATATTCTCTTTTTGCACCGATGAGAGGATCGACAGGCAGAATAATGTATCCAAAGCCTGCATCTGCTAATTTTTGCCGTTCGTCTTTTTTAGTTGGCCCATCAGATATTATTATTGTAGGCACGTCTTTCCAGATCCTTCGTGCCTCAGCTGGTCCCTGTGCACTTGGATTGGGGCTTACCATGATTAAGAGATCCGGATACCATCTTTTGAAGTGTTTTGTATCGTCTGCCTCTTCTTTGCCCATCTTTGCTCCACTGCTAAAAGTTCTGGTGTTAATGTCTTCACGCTCTGCGATCTCATCAAACAGCAGATCAATTGCGAGAGACGTACCAATATTTCCCATTTTTACAAATCCTACTTTCACCATAATCAATCACACAACATGGAATTGGTTAATTCACATATATGTTTTTGGATTCTATGAGTGTGTTGCGCGATACAAGAATATATGATAAGGTGGCCACTTCCACGACACAGCAACATGGGGGTGCAGGTTGATGAAGCATCAGGGAGTCATCGATAATATATCCACATCTTATCAAATATCTATAGATGTTAGTTAGGTGGGGCTATCTCACATAGACATATTGTTTGGAGATACTGAGCTAACCACAAAATGCTTCTGATTTTTTGGATAGGTTATAAGTTCACTGCAACGCGAGATACAAGAGAGCCATAGAGTTGATCGGTTTAATCTCTTATCCAAACACCTATGAAGAGACTCCAACGTTTCAACTGCGACACCACATAATGTAACAGCCTCAGGTAAATCATTACTTGTGAGTTTTCTAACAATACACATTCCCATGACAAAACCAAAGAAGCCTTGATAGAACAAAAAAGACCTGTCAAATTAGAAACCAGAACTCTTAAAGTTAATTTGGCAGTATCTCACAACTGTCCAATGAAATACTTGATATGGGAAGAAATTTATGTATGGTGAAAGTTGTTAGAACGACTATAAATATTTGGAAGGAATGAAAAATGGCCAGTTATATTACAAATGTTGATCCCGAGATTGCAGAAATCATGCGGCTTGAAACAGAAAAGCAGGAGCATAAGATCAATCTGATTGCATCAGAGAATTATATAAGCAAAGCAATAATGGAAGCGCAGGGTTCTGTAATGACTAATAAATATGCAGAAGGCTACCCAGGCAAGAGATACTACGGTGGTTGTGAGTATGTAGACATGGCAGAAAACCTTGCCATAGAGCGGGCAAAGCAACTCTTTGGTGCAGAGCATGTGAACGTGCAGCCCCACTCTGGTACTGCTGCAAACATGGCAGTCTACTTCGCAGTGTTAGACTTCAACGACACCATATTAAGTATGGACCTTTCACACGGGGGACATCTTTCACACGGCAGCCCGGTGAGTTTTTCAGGTAAGTTCTACAAGGTCGCACCATACGGCGTGGATAAACAAACAGAGACCATCGACTATGACAATCTTGCTGAACTTGCCCGTACCCATAAGCCAAAACTTATTGTGGCGGGTGCAAGTGCATATCCAAGGCTTCTTGATTTTAAACGATTTAGGGAGATTGCAGATGATGTTGGTGCCTATTTGATGGCAGATATCGCACACATCGCCGGGCTTATTGCAGCAGGTGTACATCCGAGCCCGGTACCTTATGCTGACTTTGTCACCACTACCACGCATAAAACACTGCGGGGAGCACGTGGCGGCGTAATCTTATGCAAAGAAGAACATGCTAAAATAATTGATAAGACGATCTTTCCTGGCATCCAGGGCGGGCCACTCATGCACGCAATTGCAGCAAAGGCAGTAACCTTCAAAGAGGCGCAGACGCCAGCATTTGTAGAATACCAGAAACAAATCGTTAAAAATGCAAAAGCTGTAGCAGAAGAACTGGGTAATAATGGTATGCGTTTGGTAGCAGGTGGTACCGACACTCACCTCATGTTGGTCGATCTTACGGAATATGACCTGACCGGTAAAGATGCAGAAGCCTTTCTCAGTAAAGTTGACATTATATTAAATAAGAACACTATTCCCTTCGAGACCAGAGGGCCTTTTATCACAAGTGGTATTCGAGTCGGCACTCCGGCAGTAACCACCAGGGGAATGAAGGAATATGAAATGCGCATCATAGCAGACTGCATATCAGATGCAATCCATAATCGTTATGATGCAGCAAAACTGGATCGCATAAGTGATCAGGTGCATGAACTCTGCAAACAATATCCGGTATTAGTTTAGGAAAGGGTTTGGGATGCAGAACGATGAAATAATAGATCCACGAATAATCGATGGGCGAGGAATAGCTGATAAAATCGAAGACAGTGTTAAAAGAGAAGTTGAAAAACTTAAAGAAAAAGGTATCCAGCCAACCGTTGCAACCATACTTGTCGGAGAGCATCCACCTTCCAAGCTATACGTCAAGTTGAAAGAGTGGGCATGTAAACGTGCAGGCATTCGATCAGAAGTTCACAATTATAGTGAAGACGCAACGAAGGAGGAGATTATTAACCTCATAGATGAACTGAATAATCGGGTTGAGATAAACGGCATTCTGGTGGAGCTACCACTGCCGGAACACATCGATGAACATGCGGTAATGTCTGCAATCGAACCTTCGAAGGATGTGGATGGGTTTCATCCGTTAAATATGGGAAGCATGCTGATAGGCAAAGAAAGGTTCGTGCCATGTACATCAGAAGGCATCATCCGTGCCCTGGAAGAATATCATATCGAGGTGCTCGGCAAAAACGTGGTGGTTGTGGGCCACAGCAATGTGGTAGGAAAACCCACATCAATCATGCTACTAAATCGAAATGCTACTGTTGAAACATGTCATGTGTACACCCAAAATCTTAAGGAGCATACACTTCGAGCAGACATACTGATTGTAGCTACAGGTGTGAAAGGCCTGATAACAAAAGATATGGTAAAGAAAGGTGTTATCATCTTCGATGTAGGGGTCACCTGGGTTGGTGAGAAGGTCTACGGGGATGTGGACTTTGATAGTGTCATCGAAAAAGTGAAACTGATATCCCCGGTTCCCGGTGGTGTTGGGCCGATGACCATTGCTATACTGATGGAGCACACAATAGAGGCTGCAAAACTCCAGCACAACTTATGATGACTGATGTAAACATTTCTGGTTTGAATGTTGGAGATAAACATCCTGTTAGAATCATGGGTGTAATCAACCTCAGTGTAGAATCCTTTTACAAGCAATCAGTCGTTAAACCTGATCTTCTTATTCAAACGGTTCAGCAGATGATACAGGATGGTGCTGAAATAATAGATATCGGGGGAAGGTCCACGTGGCCGCCTGCTCCGAAAATTACTGTATCAAGTGAATATCGTCGAGTCATCCCGGCAATTGAAAAAATACGAGAAGTGACGGAAATTCCAGTATCCATTGATACCATGCACTCACAGATTGCAAGAGATGCACTCGATCTTGGTGCAGACCTGATAAACGATGTGAGTGGCTTTACCGGTGACAGTAACCTGAGCCGGGTTGCAGCAGAATATGATTGCCCGGTCATGCTGATGGCAAGCAGAAACAAGCCAGGAGACGTGGTCGGCGTTGCTGACACTCTTGATGCACTCTCAAGGATTATCCGGAATGCAGAGGAGAATGGAGTCGGGAGCGAGCGCATCATCCTTGATCCGGCAATCGGACGCTGGTGTGAGATGCGAACTACCAAACATGATCTTGAAATTATCAAGAATTTTAAACGCTTCACCGTCTTTCAAAAGCCTTTGCTTGCTGCACTCTCAAGGAAATCTTTCGTAGGTGATGTGCTTGGAAAACCACCGGGGGAACGCCTATACGGAAGCATTGCTGCAACTGCAATTGCTGTATGCGCGGGAGCTAATATCATCAGAACGCATGATGTGGCAGCAACGGTTGATGCCGTACGCATGGCAGAGAAATTACGCAAGTAAGTAATTATCCTGCCTCCAGAAATGTAAGCAGTATCCACACGTGTTCGGTTAAAAATGACAGAGCCCATGCAGAATATCTGGTCAGCCGTAACAAAGATATTTAAGTTATCTCAAATAACATAGGACATAAGATCAATAGAAGCATGGCATATATGAACACAAAAATATTAACAATAATTTTATTAGTAGCACTCACCCTGCCTCTAACATCCGCAGACTGGTCCCAGTTCCACCATGGCCCAGAGCGCACAGGAAACGCGAGCGGGGATGCACCACTCACAGACACGCTGCTTTGGAAGACGAAACCATCATCGTTGGGATGCATCGAAGGCGGTGTAAGCATCGTTGGTGAACGTGTTTATGTGGCAACATGTCCCCCAATGGGGGCATACAGCAATCTCGGATTGTTCTGCCTGAACAACTCAACCGGCGAGATCCTCTGGAGAAACCAACTTGGCGGCATGGGGGGCAGATCCACACCTGCCATATCAGGAGACCGGATCTTCGTGGGTTCGTGCACCGGCGATCTGTACTGTGTGAACGCATCGGATGGAGCGACAATCTGGCACGAAACGATTGAAACCAGTCCGAATTGGTATGAGACTGGAGATTCCCCACTTGTTTATGAAGATAAAGTATTTATAAGTGGTTTTTCAGACGGAACACTCCATGCCTTCGATTTCGACGGCAATGAACTCTGGAACGTCACAACCGGTGGCGGAATCGGTTCATACACATCTCCGGCAGCATCTGATGGCAGGATTTTCTTCGCTGGCGGCGACCCTGCGCTGTACTGCGTAAACATCAGCGATCATTCGATTCTGTGGAGATTCAACACATCAGATGACGTAACAACGACACCTGCAATCAAGGATGGTGTGGTATTCTTCGCAACGGAAAGCAGAATGTACGCTGTTGACATGGAAGAGGGTGAGATGTGGAATTGCAGTCTAACGGTTACGTTCTCCTCGCCTGCGGTCGCATACGGAAACGTCTATATCGGCTCTGATGAAAAGAGATTTTACTGCTTCAATGCGAGCAATGGAGATGAGGTTTGGAATAGATCGGTAAATGATGTAATACGGTCATCCCCTGCTGTTGCAGACGGAACTGTCTATTTTGGAACAAACACTGGTCATGGCACTGTCTATGCACTGGATGCAACCGATGGTACACTTCGCTGGAGCTACGACACTGGCAACTATATCATGTCCTCTCCATCTATTTCTGACGGAATCCTCTTCATCGGATCAGATACCGGATACCTGTACGCATTCGGAACTCCTGATAGGTTCTGGAAGGGTAACACGGTGCTGCTTCAAGGAGAGACTTTAAACGTCACAGCAAACAACAGCGGCACAAACCACATGATCAACCGTACCACAGCACTTGGTGCACTTGTTAAAGCCGCGGGATGCGGTGGATTTAATTTCACGATCAACGACTCACGCAACGCATTCATCGATTCGGTTGCAGAAGTCTCAAACAATGAAACAGAAGGAAAGTACTGGCGCTACTGGATAAATTATCCGGATGATCCGGAGCCAACACTTGCTGCAAATGAGTCCGAATTAAACGCAACCAGCACTGCGAGGGATATGGTCACATTCTATTATGGCAAAGAAGAGATAACGCCAGAAAACTCCACGATGGCAATCGAGATTACAACACAGATTATCAAAAAAAAACCGGAAGTTATTTTCATCACGATTGAGCGGCATGAATTCATTGAAAACACATCTAAAAGAAGCAATTCAAATATCACCTTATTGTACCCATCTGATATTCAAAGTGGAATCAATCTAACAGGATATGATCTTGTATTCCTTGAGCATATTGGTGGTGAAACTGCTGAAAAGATTAAAAATGCAGTTGAAACTGCAAACGGAACCGGGGTCCCAATCATCAGTATTCATTCGGATGCTTATGACGATATTTTTGGGAATGTCAACCTGACAGAGCATCCATTCATCAACCAGTACTGGGACAACTACAATGAGACCAATATCGCACGGTTGCTGACATATCTTGAGGTAAATTTCTGTGGACTCATAGGCAACATCAAGGATTCGCTTCCAATACCTGATGCATTTATACACCATCCGGATGCGCCCCAGTGCTTTTTCGATACCGGGGAGTACCTTAAGTGGTACTCAGATGAAACAAACAAGACTGGTTATCACTACAACCAGAGCAACATCACGATTGGCATTGCAAACTGGCATGTATCCACAAAATCGCCTGAAATAGAGAAACTCGTCCATACACTGGAAGAAAAAGGAGCAAACGTTATTTCCATAGGATTCACTGGAACTTCCCATCTAAAAGAGTTTTATTTCATAAACAACAGCACGATCGTTGATGCCATCATCTGTACAAAATCATTCCGTATCAACTTCGATGATTCCGATCAAGGGGTTTTAGACCTAAAAACCCTGAATGTTCCTGTAATGAGGGCAGTCCGGTTGTATTACATGCCGCCTTCTCTATGGAGGAATGAAACAAGTCACGGCATCTCGATCATGGATCTCGGCTTCCAGGTTGGGCTCCCGGAACTCGATGGCATCATCGACCCGATCGTTATTGCTGGAAAGAACGCATCAGATTACGAATATCTGCCAATCGACGAGCAGATTAACTGGACCTGCGATCGGGCAATTTCGTGGGGGCATCTCCGCCATGTTCCAAAAGAGGATAAGAAGATTGCTATGATCTACTAC
Source organism: Candidatus Argoarchaeum ethanivorans (assembly GCA_905067535.1). The sequence continues at coordinate 15,034 of CAJHIR010000002.1, read as the reverse complement.
AATCACGGCGGCGGCAAGGATAACATCGGTGCATGTTACGTCAATGTTCCTCCAAGTCTCCAGAATATCTTAAACGCCATGAATCTGTCAGGATACACTATTGAAGGCGAGATTCCAAACGAAACCATGCTTGTTAAGATGATGACATTAAACGGCACAAACATCGGGACATGGGCACCAGGAGAACTTGAAAAACTCGTTGAATCCGGGACCGCAACCCTGATCCCAGTTGAAAATTATACCAGATGGTTCCACGAACTCGAACAGTCGCGGCAGGAAAATGTGACAGAACGATGGGGGGAGCCTCCAGGCGAGATTATGACGTGGGAGAACAAGACAACAGGGGAGCAGTACTTTGTGATTCCAAAACTCTCGTTCGGAAACGTGATCCTTACGCCACAACCAACCAGAGGCTGGCTTCAGAACAATACAGTTCTCTACCATAACAAAGACGTCCCACCGCACCACCAGTACATTGCATTCTATCTCTGGCTCAAGCACGAGTTCAGTGCAGATGCAATCATCCACTTCGGGAAACACGGCACACAGGAGTGGCTCCCGGGAAAGGAGACCGGGCTATCAAGCAAGGATTGCTGGCCTTCAATCCTGATTCAGGATATTCCTGTGATCTACCCTTACATCGTTGACAACATTGCTGAAGGCACACAGGCGAAGAGAAGGGGGAGCGCGACGATGATTACACATCTGACACCCCCGATCGTTGCTGCCGGGTTGTACGGCAATTACACCAACCTCTTAAAGACAATCAATGATTATTATGCAGCAGTTGACAACGTCTCGCAGGAAAGCTACAAAGACGAGATCATCGTAACCTACCTGGAGCTATACCTAAATGAGACGTATCTCAACGATACCATGAACGTTACTGAACTGAACGCAACCGCAGCAGACGATCCTGCTTTCGAAGAGTTCCTCAGCGAACTTGCTGATTATCTCTACAATCTAAAGAATGAGTTTATGCCTTACGGGCTACACACATTCGGCGAACCTCCGGCATGCGAGCCGCTGCCTGTGGGCGAACCATTAATCTCGCTTATTAAATCAATGCTCAGAAAGGGCTACACTGGGGCAGTCGCTGATCGGATCGAGTATTACGATTATCCAAATTCTACAAAACTGGACAAGAATTTAGAACTGGACAACTGTACCACCAAACTGCTTGAATACGTGATATTGAATGAAACAACTCCAGAAGAGGCGGAGAACCTCACATTCAGTAAATATTCCCCAAATGAAAGTGTTACTGCAAACATCACTATGTATCTGAATCGATCGATTGTGTTTGCAGGAAGGATTGATAACTGCACGGTAGAAGTAGAGAGGACTCTTGAAGGCTTAAACGGCAGCTACATCCCACCATCGACTGCTGATGATCCAATCAGAGACCCTGATGCGCTCCCGACAGGCAGGAATTTCCATTCATTAAACCCGGATCGCATACCAACAGAAACCGCATACAAGATCGGTACAAAGATGGCAGATGCACTCATCGAATGCTACCGTACAGACCATAACAACAGCTATCCGCGAAAGTTCACAATCGTGCTCTGGGCATGGTGCACCACAGACGGCGGAGTGGTTGAGTCTGAGATCTTGAGACTTGTCGGGGCAAAGCCTGTCAGGGATGAATACGACAAGGTCATCAATGTCACACTGATACCGGTAAGCGAGCTTAATCGCTCGCGAATCGATGTTATGGTTGTTCCATCCGGTCTGGAACGAGACTTTGCTCCAAACGCGCTGAAATTAATCGACCGTGCGATCCGACTTGCAGCGACTGCAAACGATACGTATCAAAACGGCACAGCATGTCCAAACTACGTCAAAGAGAACTCGGATAGAATATTTGCGGCCCTGAATGAAACAGGAAAATATACCAAAGAAGAAGCAAGGTATCTTTCGATGTCAAGAATCTTTCTTGAGGCACCCGGTACTTACGGACCAAATCTCGATTCCGCAATCGGGGCAAGCGGGACCTGGAATAACAGTTCAAAGATCGGCGAACTCTTCATCAGCCGAATGAATTATATTTATGGCGACAGTTCATGGGGTATTTCGAGCGAGGAAATGTTCCGTCTTAACCTGGCACAGACCGATGCGATCGTCCACAACACGAACTCGAATCTGTACGGGTTCATCGATAATGACGATGTTTTCCAGTACGTTGGCGGGCTTGCTCTTGCATACACAGCGAGTGGGGGAAAGGGCAGTCTTGATTTCTATGTTACTGATAATCGTGATCCTGATGAGGGTCCAACCGCATCAACACTGGAGTCGGTAATCCAGAGAGAACTCAGGACCAGATACTTCAATCCAAAATGGATCGAGGGGATGATGGGCGAGGGTTATGCAGGTGGACGGGAAATGAGCAGATTCGTTGAATATCTCTGGGGCTGGGAGGCAACAATTCCGGACATGATCACCGATAATATGTGGCAGCAGGTCTATGATGTGTACGTAAATGGTGCATACAACGGCAAGTACAATCTGGATATGGATATAAACACGTTCACAAACGAGAATAATCCTTACGCATATCAGTCCATGACCGGCAGGATGCTTGAGACGATACGCAAGGGACACTGGACACCATCGGATGAGGTGCTAAACACGTTAGTCTATGAATATGTGGAGTCAATCGTGGAGCACGGTGTCACCTGCTGCCATCACACCTGTGGAAACCCGTTCCTTGATAAATTCGTAGAAGGCGTTGTCTCGGTGCCTGGTGCCGATGTGGTCTCAGATGAAACTTACGCCAAATATCGTAAGATCATGGATGATGCGACCGGGAAAACCAGTGCAAGCAGCCAGACAACAAATGATGATAGTGGGGGTGGAACCAAGAATCAAGGAAAGATAATAGCAGCTAAAGGGGGCGACTCTAACCAGACACAGCAGGGAAGTGTTGGTGAGAATGTACAAAAGGCGTCAGAGTCTTCCCAGCATGTCGAAGGCTATGAAATGGAAGTTCGGACCGTAAGCGATGCTGCGAGTTCTGCAATATCTCTACTTTCCGGGGCACCGTTTCTGGCAGTAATCATTGTCGTTGTGCTTCTTGCTGCCATCTATAGCGGTTACAGGAAGAGATAGTGTAAGCGCCCGGTGGCTGCCTTCTACGCTTCCGGGGAAAAGCACCCTTACCAACACTGGTTCAGGTGTCTACAAGTGCCATCGTTGGAGGAATAAGCTCCTTTTGACCGGAGTTTATAAGATATCACAAAAACGAGCCGCCCGGCTACGAAAGTTGTGGGGTCTAACGAAAATTTAATTCACATGGGGGGCAGACCCCCCAAGTTGCAGCCTGAAAAACACCTCTGCGGTCTCCCTGTTCATATCCCCTATCACGAACTCTGCACTCGCTCCCCCGCCATAAACCAATCCGAGCCTCATCTGATCCAGATGACCCGCCAATCGCTCTATCGACAAACCCGGCTCATCGACCAGGTAAAGCATATAATTGTACAACAACATCCCCACAACGCATAAAAAGACGTGCGCCCTAATCTTAACATCTTTCCAAATGTGAATGGAGACAGTGGTGTGCTCTTCAATTGTTTCAGTTCTACTGGAATTTCATTAACAAATTTAAAAGAGGAAAAGCACCAGCGATGTTAGAAGATATTGAAGAAAAGCCCCGGACATGGAACGATTTTTTAATGTTCCATTATGCGGTGTAAATAAGGACAGTGCCCATTACTGACGGTGCAGCCGTCATATCCACAGGGATCAGAGTACCCGCCTGCGCCGATATTTTGCATTATCATCTCATCCAAGAATCGATTCCCCCTCATGGAAAAACTTTGTAAATATCATCTCTACTTTTCACCCTATAAAAGATGATTCTGTTCTCCGATTCTACCTTACATCCTATTCTATACTTACCTACCCTTATCCGATAGTAATCCCTGTATCCTCGCATCTTTTTAATATCCAGCGTGCCAAAGATATTGTCGAATTCAGGAATCTCCTCAAAGACCAATTTCTCGATCCGTTCCCGATAAACCGACGGTAGATTTACTAAATCCTTTAAGAACGTCTTTTTATAAGAGCAGGTTATCATGTCAATCCTTCTTTAAGGCGTTATAGTACCGTCTTGCGCTGTCTGAAGATAAAATCTCCTCGCCTTCAACTTCCTCCATATACCTGCCGAGACCAATGCTTTCGAGGATTTCCTCCACTTTTTCAAATGTTTCTATGTCTATCAAAACTGCTCTCTTCCTGTTATCATCAGTCACCACATAATGCTTTTTTATTTCAAGCATTGTTCAATGCCCCCATCTTTACGTTACCTTCAGTAATCCACCTTGCCGCGTCGATCATCTCCTCAGTGGCATAAAATAAGATTGGCTTGTTTACGACAGGAATCAACTGCTTCTGTTTAGAATACACTATTGGATGTACTCTTATCCCATATCCATCTGATAGTATTGGTCCTTTCATATCATTTTACCTCTACAATGCTTCATAACAAAACCCTTTTTCCTCAGCCTCTCCTCCCTCAGTCATCCCCCTCACATCATGCGCCACAGCCACACCATCCATCTTCGTCAGCCAAAAATTGTAACCCCACCCGGAGGGCAGTTTTTACTCGATTTCTTGTGAAAAAAATCGCCCTCCACAAACCCTCTCGAAGGCGACTCCCTTATATCAGCCATATTCTCCTTGTAAGCAAGACCCATAATCAGAACCTTTGATCACTTTTTCCACTTCATTTAGCCTTCATCCCTCTTACACCACATCAGCAAAGATTTCCTCTTTTCTTGTTATTCTCATCTTATCCTTTTCTTCAATCTTTCTGACCACTTTCTCAATTTCCCTCCTATCAAGCACATGTTTCTGATAGCATAACCTGAGTAGATCAATAATATCCAACCACTCAACACCATTCTCTTCGCAAAATCTCTTCGCCTTGCTATCATTGGTCACAAAAGCCATACCTTCCCTCTTAGACAACAGAATGGATGTTAGCTCACCTGCATGAATATTTCTCAACTTTATCTTCTTCTCTTCATACTCTTTGATCAATTCTGAGTCCAGATAAACAATCCCAAATCCTTGCTCTAAAATATCATCAACAAAATCATACCCTGCTTCCTTTGCCCTCAAAAGCTCATTGTAAACCTCAAAAGAGATTACAAGACTCGTTTTCGGAAACAATTTCCTCAGCAAATCAATTCTACCTATTTTGCCAAGCATGCTCAGTATATCGGCATCGAATATCATACTATAAGTATTTCCTGAGCTTCTTGTCCATTTCTTCTGCTGGTCTCGTCTCTATCTCCCTTGTAAATCCTCTCTTCCCTAAAATCTCTTTAAATTCAATTGTAGTCACCCCAGCGATCTCCGCCGCCTTACTCAAGGATACCTCTCCTTTCTTGTAAAGTTCTATCGCTACGGTAACGTTCAGCTCCGTATTCTCTCGAAATAGGCTTATTATGGCATTTTTTATTACTTCGGATTTGTTTGAGTAATACCCTGCGTCCAACAACGCCCTCACTTTTCTCTCAATATCAACAGATAGCGTCTCCATTTTATCCTGCCTCCTAATTATAAGATGATTACAATCTCCTATAACAAAACCCTTTCCCCTCAACCTCATCCTCATCAAGCGTCCCCCGCACATCAACCACCACTGCCCCCTCACGCTGTGTACAGTTTCTTGAAGAGATATATTTACTTCCAATTTTTATGCGAAATTCAAGTATTGTACAGCACCTTATTATGCCAGTGACCCTACCGCAAATACATGGATTTCGGAGATACTAGTGTTAGCGAAGTTTTTATATATAAATAAGGAAGTATGAACTTTCATATACTGCCAGTTAACGCTCAACAGTGTGAGCGTTTGCTGAACCATGACATATAAATTGCTTACAAAATAGCGTCTTATGATAAATACAAACACAGAAATTAAAGAAGGAATATTATGAGTGCAATGATGGGAATGAATCCTCGAAAAATGAAACAGATGATGAAACAGATGGGAATTGATGTTGAAAACATCGATAATGTGGAGCAGGTAATAATCAAAACCAGTGAAAAGAATATCGTATTCAACGATGCGACGGTCAGTATTATGGTCGTGAAAGGCGATAAAACCTACCAGATTACTGGTACACCACAGGAAGTGCCTCGTGAGACTGAGATATCAGAAGATGACATAAAACTCGTAGCAGAGCAAACAGGCGCTACAAAAGAAGATTCCTATAAAGCGTTGAAACAAACAGATGGTGACATCGCGGAAGCAATAATAAAACTCTCTGAGTAAAATAATATTATTTTTTATATTTTTCTTGGCAGGAAAATATAAACGCATTTGTTTATCCTGCACTCGATTGCTAACGCACTCGATTGCTTGCACAATCGATAATTGGCCGTTAACCGTTATTTCTGCACAACGAAGTTGTGCAGTGCTTGCGCAATCGAGAATTAAAGGTTACCGGTTATTTTCTGCACAACGAAGTTGTGCTGTTTTTATCTATCATTACATTGCTATATTTCATGTAAAGGTGAACGGTATGAAGCGCACGAAAATTGTCTGTACCATGGGACCTGCGAGCAGCAGTAAAACCACGATTCGCGAGATGATTCTTTCTGGAATGGATGTTGCACGAGTTAATTTTTCTCATGGAACACACGCCGAGCATAAAAAAACTATCCAGTTAATACGAAAAACCGCAAACGAGCTTGAAACACAGGTAGCAATTCTGCAGGATATTGCAGGACCAAAAATACGCATCGGAAGAGTTGAAGACGAAAAGATCAGTCTTCAGACAGGCAGTACCATTGACATTACTACAAAACCTGTAACCAGTACTGTCAAACAGCTCAGTATTAACTACACAAAGCTGCCATCGGAGGTGCATACTGGCGATGCAATTCTTTTTGCAGACGGTACCATAGAAGTTGTAGTGAACAGTGTTGAAAAAGAAACTATCCATTGTACTGTTATTGATGGCGGCATTCTTACATCCAACAAAGGCGTAAACGTTCCCAGCACTATCATTCGCACACCAACCATTACAGAAAAGGATGAAGCAGATATGCTTTTTGGGATTGCAAATGACGTAGACTATATCGCTATATCCTTTGTTAGAATGCCAGAAGACATATTGCAAGCAAAGAGCATAATAACTGATGCTGATGCAGACACTGCTGTGATTGCGAAGATTGAGAAACAGGAGGCTATAAAAAAGATAAATAAAATTATAACAGTATCTGATGGCATCATGGTAGCACGCGGGGACCTTGGCGTTGAAGTGCCTCTCGAGGATGTGGCATTGATACAGAAGAAAATAATAAAACTGTGTAACAATTGTGGAAAACCAGTTATTACAGCCACTCAAATGCTCCGCTCAATGGTGGAGAACAATCGCCCGACCCGTGCAGAAATTACAGATGTTTCCAATGCCATACTCGATGGCACAGACGCAATCATGCTTTCTGAAGAGACAGCAAATGGCAGCTACCCGATTCAATCAGTGAAGATCATGTCGAGAATTGCACAGGCTACCGAAATCTCTGATGAATTTAAAGAGCAGATGTTTCGCCGCAATCTTGCACCACTTAACAACATCCCTGATGCAATCAGCCAGGCAGCCTGTAATATTGCTAAACATCTTGATGCTTCTGCAATACTTACACCAACAAGCACAGGCAGTGCAGCACGATTGATAGCACGATACCGGCCGGCACAGCCAATCATTGCCCTATGTACGATCAGCAAGGTCTGCAGGAAGCTGCAACTTATCTGGGGCGTGCAGTCAATGACGACTGAAGCAACTGATAACACTGATCAATTGATACAGAGTGCAAAGCAGATTGCCAGGCTGAAAGGAATCAAACCTGGCGAGCTTATCGTTATCACAGCAGGCACGCCAACAGGAACAGCAGGCAGCACAAACCTGATTAGGGTAAGCATGATAGAACCAGTAGATCAAAATGGCTTCATCCCAAAAGTCATGTAAACCATATTCCGGATGATTGAAACCATCTTTGTACTACCTGAAGCAATTTACAGCCTTTTCATAAACTGCACAACTTCGTTGTGCAGAGATAACCAGTAACTCTCTGCCAACGATATTGTTATGATTTTAAGAGAAACTTTGGCATTCTTGGAATTAACCATTTGATATAATTTTTATATGATATTTTCATGGAAAAGACTTCAAGGTATTTGTTAATAACTTCATCATTAGTAAAAATTTTTAAAAATATTGAAGGATAACTATGTATTAATTTTGATAATATTAATGAATATTTTAAATTATCTATAAATTCTGACTTGCAAATTACTTCATAATTTTTTAATGTTTTTAAATCTTTATTATTTAATATTATTTCAGAAATAACTTCCACTGCAATCTGACCAGATCGTATTGCATAAGCAATACCTTCTCCATAAAAAGAATCTACAAATCCAGCCGAATCCCCACTTAAGATAACTCTTGGACTTGTTGTCCTTCTTTTGATGCCCCCGGCAGGAATTATATGGGAATGCAACTTACAATTACTGATAAAGTTATTTTCATTTAAAAAAGCTAACATTTTCCTTTTTGGATGGGGCAAGCTTTTTGCCAATCCACCTATTCCCACTGAAAAATATTTTTCATGTGGAAATATCCACCCGTAACCATGTTTGAAATATCCAAAGTGAAGGTCGATAGCGTTATGTATATATTTATCTATTGCTTTAGTATCCTCTTCAATTTCTGCAACAATGCTTACTGCATATTCATCTTTTTCATCTTTTCTTCGAATTTTATATTTTAATTTGCCATGCGAACCCTCTGCTATAATGACAAATTTCGACTTATACATATTATCATTAGTGAAAACCTCTACATAATCATCATTTTCCTGATAATCAGTGATTTTTTCTCCCATTTTTATTTGAATTCCGGTTTCTTTAGCTTTTTCGAGTAAAAAGTTATCCAAAACACTTCTACTTGTTAAGACCGCTATCCTGTAACCCTTATGCTGTTCAACAACCCGACCTCTGAAGTGAACTCTCGCACCAAATATATCTCTTTCAATGATAGCTCTGGGAATCTTAAAATCAAGATATGACATTGCTTGTTCTGAAAGGCCACCGCCACATGGTTTATATCTTGGAAATATTTCTTTTTCAATTAGGAGGATCTTTAAGCCTTTCTTTCCTGCAATTCTGCCAGCAGCCGATCCAGAAGGTCCCGCTCCAATAATGATTAAATCATACATAAAAACCTCCTATTGAAAATTTAGGTTTTTAGTACTAAAACCGCTATGATAAAACAAATGATAAGCAAAACTCCATCAAAACTTTAGATATCTGTAATTCTTCATATTCAATAATTTTTAATGATAAAAAATGAACATAATCCGGTAAGTTGTGGTTGTTTTTGTGCAATTGTGAGATAACTTTTTTCACCACAGAGAAGCACGGGGAACTGGAAAAGCTTCTTCCAGATAGTATAATTCATATATTCATATTCGGAGAAAGCCCCTCTGCCTTCACAGAGACGTTTTCACCTTGTAGGTATTCGTTACGCTCTGCACCAGCAGAATTAGTCGAGATTACCGGATAGACGTTAATTTCACCTTCGTACACACGGTAATTGTGCTTTTTGATGGTGACGTTTAGTTTCCCAACGCTGTGATTAATATTAATATGATTTTGTTTGATTTATTCCCGGTTGTCATATCAATTCAAAACAAGGTGAAACAGCCGTTGTTATTGGCAGACAAAGATGACGTGTGAATCCAGTATCCAAAATTCTATCAATAACAATTTTTATTTCTGTAAATAAAATATACAGGTGAATGTTACTTGTTGTTATCCACCTCTTCGTAGTCAACATCAACCACTTTTTCTTCATCACCAGTTGTTGTACTTTCAGTTCCAGTTTCCGGTGCCTGCTCTTCCTGTGCTTGCTGCTGTTGTGCCTGTTCCTCCTGTGCCTGCTGGTAAAGAATCTGACTCAGTGCATGCATTTCTTTTGTAAGTTCTTCTATTGCTGATTTTATCGTGTCTACATCATCGGTTTTAATCGCATCTTTGAGCTTTTTTACCGCGTCTTCGGCTTTTGTTTTCTGGTCTTCCGGAACCTTTTCGCCAAGTTCACTGATGGTTTTTTCTGTTGTATACACAAGAGAGTCTGCCTGATTTTTAACCTCTATTAACTCTTTTCGTTTTTCGTCTTCTTTCGCATGCTCCTCCGCATCTTTTATTTTTCCATCGATTTCGTCTTCCGACATCTTAAGCGGTGCAGAAATAGTCATATCCTGTGATTTGCCTGTTCCAATGTCCTTTGCCGTCACATGAAGTATGCCGTTTGAATCAATATCAAAGGTGACGTCTATCTGCGGCATACCTCTTGGCGCCATTGGTATTCCCACGAGTGTGAATTTTCCAAGTGATACGTTGTCGGCAGCCATCGGCCGCTCTCCCTGGAGCACGTGTATATCCACGCTTGTCTGGCTGTCTGCTGCTGTTGAGAATATTTCGCTTTTCTTTGCTGGTATGGTCGTGTTTCTGTCGATTAATGCTGTCCTGACTCCACCAAGGGTTTCGATTCCAAGTGTCAGTGGTGTAACATCAAGAAGTACTATGTCTTTTACTTCACCTGCAAGCACTCCACCCTGTATGGCTGCCCCAAATGCAACACATTCCATCGGGTCCACACCACTTTCGATTGGTTTGCTTATAACGCCTTCTACAAATTTTTGTACGATTGGCATGCGCGTGGGTCCGCCGACCATGATGATTTTATTAACATCCGATGGTTGTAATTTGGCATCACCAAGAACCTGTGTGATCGATCCTTTACACTTCTCCACCACGTCTTTCACAATTTCTTCAAGTTTTGCCCTTGTCATTTCCATCTCAAGGTGCTTTGGTCCATTGGCATCAGCAGTTATGAATGGCAGGTTGATGCTTGTGCTCATTGCAGATGAAAGCTCTATCTTTGCTTTTTCTGAAGCATCTTTCAGTCTCTGCACTGCCATTTTGTCTTTTCTCAGGTCAATGCCGTGTTCTTTTTTAAATTCCTCGGCGATGTAGTTGATGAGTTTCTCATCCATATCTGTACCGCCAAGTTGTGTATCACCAGACGTTGATTTTACTTCGAATACACCATCTCCAAGTTCCATTATGGTTACATCCAGTGTCCCCCCACCAAAGTCAAAGACAAGTATTTTCATTTCACCAGATTTTTCTAACCCATAAGAAAGCGAAGCTGCTGTCGGCTCATTGATGATTCGTACCACATCCAGTCCTGCTATTTTTCCTGCATCTTTTGTTGCCTGTCTCTGGTTATCATTAAAATATGCTGGAACAGTTATTACCGCTTTTTCCACTTTTTCTCCAAGAAACGCTTCAGCATCCTTTTTTATTTTTTGCAGGATGAAAGATGAAATCTCCTGTGGTGTGTATTTTTTATTGCCAATGGTTACTTTATAATCTGTTCCCATTTTTCGTTTAATCGCGGTAATTGTGCGCTCAGGGTTGCTTACTGCTTGTCTGCGCGCTGGCTCTCCTACTAGCAGCTCTCCTTTTTTTGTGAAGGCTACAACAGACGGGAAGGCTTTTCCTCCACCAACCGTGGTACCTTCCGCACTTGGAATAATGGTAGGTTTTCCACCTATTAATGCTGCTGCTGCCGAGTTACTTGTACCCAAATCGATTCCTATTATCTTAGACATATTTTATTTACCTCGTATTTATAAAATTAATTTATTCTGAATGTTTTGCAATTCGTACCATTGAATGACGCAGTACTTTTCCATGAAGCATGTATCCTTGCTGCAGTTCTTCAAGTACGGTATCCTCTGGAACTTCATCGGTTACGGTTTGCATTAACACTTCATGTAGATTGTGGTCAAACTGCTCACCTTCTGCTTTTATCCTGGACAGTCCTGTTTTCGTCAGGATGTCACTTAATTGTTTGTATACAATGTTCAATCCTTTAGCCAACTCCTCGTTTTTATCATCACTGCAATTTTTAAGTGCGCGATCGAGGTTCTCGTAAACATCTACCAGTTCTCTGATAAGTTTTTCATTTGCATATTTAACAAATTCTTCCTGCTCCCGAGCTACTCTTTTTTTATAGTTCTCGAACTCAGCCTGAAGCCTTTTTATGTACTCAAGATATTCTGCTTTTTCTTTCTCTGCCATTTTAAGCAACTGGTTTTTTTTGTAGTATTTGTATAGCTTCATAACTGCAAGCCCCTGCTCTTAAAACACTTCAAACTGTTCTAATTATTCGTAGCCATACAATCTCACGAAACATTTTGAGATGAAGGGCTTAAAATGCGTACCCTGTATAATACTTACCATCCACGTGTTTGAAGTATCTCTGATTCCGGTATCGTTTTCGTGTCCATTCCTTTCATCGGGTTTCCAATTCCTTTTGAGATCTCTGCAAGCATTTCTGGCTTGTCGTAGTTGTTTACTGCTTCAACGATAGATTTTGCCATTTTTTCAGGATTTTCTGATTTGAAGATGCCGGAGCCTACAAATATGCCATCTACTCCAAGCTGCATCATCATTGCAGCATCTGCTGGTGTTGCTATGCCCCCTGCTGCAAAGTTTACCACTGGCAGGCGTTGAAGCTTTGCTGTTTCAACTACTAATTCAACGGGTGCTTCTATTTCTCGTGCTGTTTTAATCAGTTCTTCTTTGTTTTTACCTGCAAGAGCACGGATTTCACCTGTGATCTGTTTTGCGTGACGCACTGCCTCTTTTACATCTCCTGTGCCTGCCTCACCTTTGGTGCGTATCATTGCTGCACCTTCATTTATGCGTCGCAGAGCTTCCCCGAGGTTTCGTGCACCGCAAACAAAAGGTATCGTAAATCCTGTTTTATCAATATGATACATTTCATCGGCTGGCGTCAAAACTTCCGACTCATCCACCATGTCCACGCCAATCGCCTGGAGTATTTCTGCCTCTACAAAGTGCCCTATTCTTGTTTTTGCCATCACAGGAATGGTTACCTCGTCGATGATTGACTCTATTATTTCCGGATCCGCCATTCGTGCGACTCCACCTTCTTTACGTATATCAGCCGGCACAGTCTGGAGTGCCATGACAGCAACAGCACCAGCTTCTTCAGCAATGCGTGCCTGCTCTTTGTTTGTAACGTCCATTATCACACCGCCTTTCTGCATTTTTGCAAAGCCGCGTTTTATTAATTCCGTCCCATGTCGAAGTTTTTCCATGTCCATAATAAGTACACTGATTCATGATCATACAAGATAAACTTTACCTTAAGGGAGCTGTCACGTTACGTGGTGTTGGCATTGTTTTGAAGATGTTGCTGATTACTACGCAATCAAGATTCGTTATTTCTAAGCATGTTGTGTGCAGTACTGTGCAATCAAGAGTTGATTTCTGCACACGGGGTGTTGCAGGTGTTAATCTCATATAATCTCGTGGTTCTATACAACTCCAAAACACCTCTGGAACCCCGGATGAGTTTGGTTTTTGGGGTAGCAGTGCCACATACGAGTGTGAACTCTTATATATTTTAAACTCAAAGAGCTACTGAAAATGAGACAGGAGAAGAGTGTCGATGAAGCTGTCTAAATGCCGATTTATTATACGACCACTGGAGGAGCTTATTCTTCCTCCTTACAAGGGTTCGACGTTCCGGGGTGGTTTTGGGCATGTTCTGAAGCGTGCGGTGTGTGTGGACAGGGAAGGAGAATGTGCAAAGTGCGTGCTTCGGCATGAATGTGTCTATTCCTATGTGTTCGAGACTTCTGTGTCGCAGGAAGCTAGAGAAGGGGGGCGATTGAAAGGCGATTATGTCCCGCACCCGTTTGTTATCGAGCCTCCCTTGGATGAAAGGCAGCGTTATGGAATGGATGACAATCTGGTTTTTTACCTCATCCTCGTTGGTCGTGCGGTAGACTACATCCCCTATTTTATCTTCGCATTTGAAGAACTTGGGCGAGTAGGAATAGGGAAGGGCAAAGGGAAGTATTCACTTGAAAAAGTAATCAGCCTTACTAAAGATAGAAAGACACTTATTTATGACGGCGACTCGCATTTCAAGGACAATTTATGGGTGATAAATTCTGCCGAGTTGACCGGAAAAGCAGCACAACTCAATTACCACCGGGTTACACTTCGCTTTCTGACGCCAACAAGAATAAAATACGCGGGGAAACTTACCCGTGATATAGATTTTGAAATTCTGATTAGAAATCTACTACGAAGATTATCCTGGCTTGCCGAGGTTCATTGTGGTGAAAAATGGGAACTCGACTGGAAGGGACTTATTAAAAGAGCAAAAGAGAATGTCAAAACCGTCCATTCTGATTTGAAGTGGCATGATTGGGAGCGTTACTCGCAGAGACAAGCAACAAGGATGAAAATGGGTGGATTCGTAGGAGAAATAACATTTGAAGGAGATTTAGCCGAATTCGTACCCTACCTGACGCTTGGCGAATACCTTCACATAGGCAAAGGAACTGTTTATGGATTGGGAAAATATGAGCTTAAGGGGGAGTAAGAATGAAAAAGACACTCATACTTTCAGTTGGAGGCTCAAGCGAGCCAATTGTAAATGTGATAAAAAATTATAATCCCGACTTTGTCTATTTTTTCTGTTCTTCTGGACTTAATGGCAGTGAAGGAACTATAGATAGCCCTGAAGATCCCTGTGGGGATAAGAGAAAGTCTGAGTGTCCAAAATGTGGTTATAAATATTATCTGGGAGACCCTAAAGGAAAGACTATCGCCAAGCTGTAGCAGCACGAAAGAGGGATTTATGTCGATCGGATACCGGTAATGTTGGAGTGATAAAACAGAGGTTATCGCCAAGCGTTATTTTTTCGTAACCTTTATATATAGTAAAAGTCCATAGAATGCCGTGAAACAAGGAATAAGAAGTTAATAAATTGCCTTCTCAATTTCGGCATCAGTATCGCCGGGGTGAAAAAAGCAAAGACCCGTTATAGGGGATTGAAACGTTTTATCATCTATTTCTTTCACTTCCGCTTCACTCATTTCAGTGAAAAAAGCAAA
>CAJHIR010000001.1 GCA_905067535.1 Candidatus Argoarchaeum ethanivorans | reverse complement strand
GGAAATCAGGTCATACCCAAAAAAGAGATAGAGTTTTAAATCAAAAAGCTAATTTGACGGCTTCTCCATAAACACTTATACTGTTCGCTGTTTACTAACGGTGTAGGAACTTTGTACTTATTCTTTTCATTGAAAAACTTAAATAGCTTACCGTTTATAAAAGCTTGAAAAGAAGGTAAAAAAAACATGAGTAATAAAAATATTGGTGTATATTTGTGTAGATGCGGAGGTAACATTAGCGATGTTGTTAATGTCGAGGAGGTCGCGGATAAGATCTCTGGAATGGATAATATAACACTTATAAATATTCAGGACTACTTATGCAGCAGCGCCGGACAGGGCCAGATTGAAGACGATATCAAAGAAGGAAAAATCAATCGCGTGGTGATTGGGTCATGTTCTCCAAAACTTCATCTTGAGACGTTTCGTGCAATGGCACAGAAAGCTGGGATCAATCCGATACTTCTTGAAATCGTAAACATACGCGAGCAGTGTTCATGGGTGCACGAGAACAGGGAAGAAGCTACAAGAAAGGCAACAGGTTTAATAACTGGTGCAGTCTTGCGAATGCAGAGGCTTGAATCTCTAAAACTTCTTACAAAGAATTTACAAAACCGGGCGCTGGTTGTAGGGGGGGGAATTACTGGAATTACCACAGCACTTGAACTGGCTGACGAACGTGACGTCATTCTTATTGAGAGGGAGCCGTATATCGGTGGGCACATGATCGGTCTTTCAAAGACTTTTCCTACTCTTGACTGCTCGCAGTGCATCCTCACCCCGAAGATGGTGGCTGTTTTTAACCATCCAAACATCACTCTCTACACCCAGACAGAGGTTGTGTCAGTTGAGGGAAACGTGGGAGATTTTGAGGTAACCTTACGCCGAATGCCGCGATACGTGGATATAGATACCTGCACATCATGCGGCAGGTGTGAAGAGAAGTGCTCAAGGGATGCAATTTCCCTACCGTTCGCACAGGCTATCCCGCAGGCATACATCATTGACAAGGATAAATGCAATGAATGCGGTGCTTGCGTAAAGGTCTGTGCTCCTGCCGCAATCAAGCTCGATGATGCTACAAAGGAGACAAAGATAAACGTTGGAGCTATTGCCATTACAACAGGATTTGAGTCGATTGACCCGTCCATTATTGAGGAGTATAATTACTGGCATCCTGACGTAATAACAGCAATAGAGTTTGAGGAGATGCTCTCTGCAAAGAGCAGGACAGGCATGCGTCTACAGAAGTCGGATGGAACGATGCCGCAAAAGGTTGCTTTCGTGCTCTGTGTCGGATCTCGCGACTTTAACCGTGGGAACAAGTACTGTTCAAAGGTATGCTGTTTATATTCGCAGAAGCAGGCACAGTTGGTGCTCAAGATGAACCCGGGTGCAGATATTACCCTCTTTTATATCGATATGAGAGCAGCAGGAAGGCGTATGGAAGAGTTTTACCATCACACACAGGAGCTTGGAATAAACTTTGTTCGTGGGCGGGTGGCTGATATTACTCCACTTGATGATGGTAAATTACAGGCACGCTACGAGGACACGTTCCTGGGAGAAATCGGACGTGATGAATTTGATATGATTGTGCTTTGCCCATCGCTCATCCCTTCAAAAGGATTGCAGGAGCTTGCAGATCAATTGCATGTAGCGGTTGGTGCTGATGGGTTTATCGAAGAGAAACATGTCAAGCTCGATCCTGTAAATACACTAAACCAGGGTGTGTTTGTGGCAGGATGTGCAGTTGGACCAAAGGATATCCATGATTCAGTCACAGAGGGGATTGGGGCCGCTCACAAGATTTCAAGTTTTCTTGGAAAAGGGGTCATTTCGATCTCCCCGGAAAAGCCGGTGATTATGGACACGTGTGACTGCTGTGGTATTTGTGTGGAGGAGTGTCCATACGATGCACTAACCATTACAGATGGAAAACCTGTACTTGATCCGCTCTCGTGCAATCTCTGTGGCATCTGTGTTGCAACATGCCCACAAAAAGCGGTTGAGATTGCAAACTACCGACGGGATCAGTTAAAAGCACAGGCAGAAGGAATTCTTAGTGCAGGCATGGGTGTGATCGTGTATATCGATCCTGAAGCTTATGCAGCCGCCGATCTTGCAGGTATGGACCGATCTCCGTATTCCCCGCTTATAAGGTTTATTCAGGTGCCGTCCATACACATGCTGGATGCAGATATTATAAACCACGCTTACGAGTGTGGTGCCGGTGGAGTGATGCTGATTGAAGGAACCACAGACGAGGCTCTGACAAAACGATCTAAAGGTCTCTATAGTCAGTTGAAGAAGGAGACAAAAGCTCACAAGAAGCCTATCAGGTATTCACACATCGAGACTGCACAGTACGAGAAATTAATGAACCTCCTGAATGTGTTTGCCGAGCAGGTAGAGGCAAGAGCGGCCAAGGAAAAGAAGAAGAAGCAGAATTGAGAGTCTATAACGAAGTAACATACTTGAGTTCAAAACTCAAAAAATTGAAACTTTTATGGATTCAAAGTTACTGAGGTTACTTTATGATGACCTTTTAGCAGGCACTCCCAGAACGGCATGAACACAACCCTCTTGCCCTTGATGTTCTCTTCCCTTTCGATCTCATTGGTTATGATGAGACTTTCATTAAGCCAAAACCTATCCATAACCGCAGCGAGCGCAACGAAGACGAATGGCACACCATAAACAGCGCGGTATCCGGATGCGCTATGTCGCACAAATATTGCTGACCTTTACAAACTGATCGCTCCTGCCACCGCCTGCAGAATCATCAGCGCGTCGAGAGATGTTACGCATCCATCATTATTGACATCCATGACGTCATTGTGTGGACGGCTGCCGACCGCAATCTCAAGCGCAATCACGGCGTCCGCGGTGGTGAACGCAGGTGGCACTTCTGTTATATTCCATATCCATGTCTGCGTAGCGGTTCCATTTGTATTGCTTGCCACAGAAGAGACATTCCACATACCCACTTCAGTACTCATGTTCATATAGCTTGCTTCAGTCACACTTGTGTTGGTCTGAACCGATGTACCGTTGATGTACCAGTTCACGTTCACCGTCTGATTCACCACGATGCTATACGTCCTTGGGATGCCCTCCGTATTACTGACATTAGAAGGTGGTGTGGATGAGATAATGTTTGGAGGAGCGAGTGCAACGAAGGCATCAGCCCGGCCATAGCCATAAACATCGTCGTATCCTGCACTACCCAGATCCACTGCCGTATTGCGCAACACGGCACGGATTTCATAACCGGTTTTGGAGGGGCATGCACCCCAAAACTGGGCTGCAATGGCAGCAATGTGTGGTGCTGCCGCGCTGGTCCCATAAAAAGGGCTGGGAAAACCACCAGCGCCAGTCACAGTCACCCCATCGACTCCGCAGAGGTCAGGTTTGGGTCGGCATACTGGCGCTGGATAACTGATCGTCGCTGGTCCCTGTGATGAGAAATCCTCAATATCATCGTTGCCCGGATCGCTAGCGTCAATCGCTCCCACTGCAATAACGCTTGGCACAGCAGGATGACCAAAGATCGAATCGGCAGGATCAATATTGTCGGTGTAAACCGATGCACCATTTTCTGGATATATAAAAACTTCAAGTGTCTTCGTCGCGGCTGCACCATTGTAGTTGGCGACTACAATGAAACATTCAATAATGGAGCTCTCAGTGTTGATGGCATCGATAAACTCGATGGGATCGTCATCACCGTCTTGGATCCCCTCGCTATAAAACAGTACTTCTCCTGCGTAGTAGTCGCATAGATACAGATCATAGTCGTTACCTGATGCACCAAACTCATCATTCCATTGAAGGACAATTATTGCTGAGCTGCCAGGGGCAAAATCAATATACCAGACTTTGTCGTGGAAATCGTAACCGTCATTGTAATAATCACCCTGGTAATGTTCTTGACCAGCATTGCCGGCAGAAGAAACATAGACGATATCGTTGCTGGCAAGCATAGAGGTTATGTGTGAAGCGATTATACCGTCTTCAAAAAAAGGTTCCTCGATCCAGGCAACATCATCGCAGATAACATCACACCCCGCATCCACAAGTGCATCAATAGCAGCATTAA
Organism: Candidatus Argoarchaeum ethanivorans; assembly: GCA_905067535.1. The sequence continues at coordinate 33,666 of CAJHIR010000001.1, read as the reverse complement.
AAGCGACCGTATTATCCCCCCAGTCGTGGAAGTAGAGGGCTGCGTCCGGCACCATGTCGTGAACGATTTCGAGCATGGCAGTCCCTTCATCGCCACCCTGTCTGTTGTTCAGTACGGCCAGGTCAGCAGGCAGATCGCCAGAGTTCCGTGCATCCGTCCAGTGATCCACACCATCCGAGATAATCCCAACATTAACACCTGAACCACTCCGTGAGTGTGCTGTACGCATGTCATACGTATGATGAATTGTATCTCCTTCCGTGGTGACCGAGCCCGTCCTTAAGATCGGCGGCATAACTGTCCGTATGGTTCGCACTTCTTCCTGAGAAGCCAGAGTTTCCAGATCGTTCACTTCTACCCATGCAACAGCAAGGTGATCCCTCTCACTCACATCGGTTACTTCCACAACATAAGGTTCAATGGTTTGTGTTTCTGCATGTGGCGTAAGATAAATATAAACGTAAACCATATCATCTGTCATCATGCCATCACTTGATGCGGGCATAGAACTTGCCGGGCGAAACTGCCTTAAACGCTTCATCTGCATCTTAAGAGTTTTCCTGTCCTGACCCTGTGGGAGAGGGCTATTGTCGACTAACTGAAGAAGATCAGTGCTGAGTTTCTTTTGCGCGCCTGTGAGGTTTGGTTTAACATTTCCGATTTGCCAGATGCTTTTTGTTTTGTAAGATGAGATGTTAGTATCACCCCTATTGTTTGAAGACCTTGTGTAGATGCTTTCATAGCCATTCCAATCACCCTCATCTTCCGATGGTGATGCTGATATTGCACTTATAAATCCTGCCAGAGCAACCGCCACGATCCCAAAAATCATACATAATTTCCAAGTACTTGTTCCCTTTTCCATTATTTTCATCTTGGCATTATACTGTTATTTTGACATATAGTTATTACGTTCCAATATATTTCTTAGCAGCTTCTCACCATGATTAACCAACCCATTAACTATGTAGTGGAACAGTACACACGATTCCATTCCCCCCACCCACTTCACTTCGTCCGTGCACTTCAATCGATGTTGGAAGGCCAAAGTTGGTCGGTATATTATATTCACAGTTTCAATTTAGTAATTAGTATTTTACCGAAAAATTTATATTATATAAATACATGGATTAGTTTTGAGGTATTATTATGAAAATCCAATCAGTACGTCTTCTTGACCAGGTAGACGAAGAATTTATAGAAACGCTCATGAATTTGGATCTTAAAAGAAATGTGGCTAAGGTGATAACTTACCTGAAAAGTGTTAGTGAGGTAACATCACGCGATTTAGAGAGGGGATCAGACCTGAGACAACCAGAGGTTAGCATAGCTATGAGAGAGCTTAAAGGGCTTGGCTGGGTTGAAGAACGTGAAGAGAAAAAGCCAGGAAAAGGAAGACCCTTTAAAGTCTATAAACTCAAAGCAAGCATGAACAATATTATTAAACACTTGGAGAATGAAAAAAACAAAGAGACAGAGAAGGTACTCAGCAATATTAATCGTTTGAAACAACTAACAGCAAAATAGACACCTAACAGCAAAATAAGTTGTAGGTTGTTTGTAAGACAAAAAAATCCTTACTGCACCTAGGGGACAACTCGATTACATAACGTTGTACTTTATACACCACAACAAAGCCTGCAAGAAACGTAAATCTACCTAAGCTTTATGTAATTTCAACAGAGTAAGCAATCTCTCTCTAAGTTCATTTGCCTCTATACTGGTCCGCTTTCGGGGTCTTGCTACTGTAATATTAATACATTCAACAATGCTGCCTGGTCTTGCAGACATCACAACAACCCTATCAGCAAGATATACTGCTTCATCAATGCTGTGTGTCACAAACAAAACAGTTTTCTTTGTTCTTTCCCAGATTTCCAGTAATTCTTCCTGAAGTATGTTTCTTGTTTGTGCATCCACCGAGCCAAACGGTTCATCCATTAATAAAATAGAGGGATCATTTGCGAGAGCCCTGGCAATTGCCACCCTTTGTTTCATACCTCCCGAAAGTTCGTATGGGTAGTGGTTCTCAAACCCTTTCAGTCCTACAAGAGCTATACATTCATTAGCAATCCTGTACTGCTCTTCTTTGTCGATTTCCTTTATTTCAAGCCCAAGTGTAACATTTTTGATGACCGTTCTCCATGGGAATAATGAGAATTCCTGGAATACCATTCCCCTATCAGGAGATGGCTCTTTTACCTCCTTACCATCAAGGAGAATCTCTCCACTGGTTGGTTGGTCGAGTCCAGCAATCATTCTAAGCAGTGTAGTCTTACCGCATCCCGATGGACCTATAATACATAAAAACTCATTTGGCTTAACATCTAAATTAACATTCTCTAGTGCATTCGTTTCACTGTTATTGGTGTTAAAGCTCTTCGTTAGATTCCGAATTTCGAGTTTGTGATTCATTTCAATCCTTTTTATCCACTCTCACTATTTTTATTTTTTGCTTGACCACTTCATAATGTTCTCTAATTGTTTTTCTGCTTGAAACTAAAATTGAAGGATACGGGGTGCAGATAAAAGCAGCATCTACCGCTTTACTCCCTGTAGCTGTAACCGTGTCCAATAGTCTCATTGCTTTTATATCTACAATCCTGTTATCTAAAAGCCACTTTGATAAAATTGTGTGTGGAGTGGAAACAAGGGGGTTGGTCTCTATTGTCATGTCCTTTGAATATTGCAGGTCTTTATATTTATCAACAAGGTCCGAACTGGCAGCCATCGCATCTCCCTCTATCTTCACACCCGCAATTAATTTTGCATCTAAGCCTTCATACACGTTCTGTTGGCATCCAGTGTGAAGCGCGGTCATTGACTTTTTAACCCCGTAAAATCCTTATTTTTCATTTCACGATCCCCCTTTTCCATTTAAACATCCTATCCTCAACAAGATACCTGAATAAGCGGTCTATGCACAGTGCCGTTAATCCAAGGACAAGCATGTAAGCTATTACATAATCCATCTGGTGCAGATAGTAAAATTTCTGGAATAGCCGATAGCCAAGTCCACTATTGCTGACTCCAAACATCTCAGCGGCTACCACACACATCCACCCAACACCCATCCCAACTCTTGTTCCTGTGGCAATCGAGGGAAGAGCATAAGGAAAAGCAACATACTTGATTAGTTTTTTATCGCCTGTGCATCCAAGCACTTTACCGGTTTCCACCAGCACCTTTGGCACATTTCTGAATCCCGTATAGCTGTCAATTAAGATTGGGAAAAATGCACCGATGAATATGATAAACCCGGCTGCATAATGATTAAGACCTATCCAGAGAATCGCAACTGGTATCCACGCGAGAGGTGGTATCGGTCTCACGATCTCAATAAGCGGGTCTATCGCTTTGAATACGTTCTCGAACCATCCCATGGCAATTGCCATTGGAATTGCTGCACAAAATGCCAAAGTCAGTCCTATACCAAAATGAAGGAGACTTACCAGTATATCCGGGATTAACACACCCTTAAGTACGTAGATGGAATAAATAACGCTTGAAAAGCGCGGCAAGATTAAAGAATCTCTTATTATATATCCTGCTACAAACTCCCAGAGAACAAGAACTGTGATTAGTGGAGCTAACCACAATCCTCTCTCTTTTATTGGTATCTTCATCCTTTTATTTCGTCATAGAAGCTTGTATCAAAAACATCTTCTTTTTCAAGCACTTTTATACCCTTTCCTTCATATCTTTCTTTGTTCAGTTCATAAATGACTCTTGCATATTCAAGACCTGACTCAACCTCGAGATGTGGATCATAAATCCATTGCATATCTGTTGCATCTATCGACTTTTGTATCGTTTTAACATCTGCATCCAGCCACTTTGCACAAATCTCCGCCGCTTCCTCCGGATGTTCAATTTCGTACTCAGTGGCACGTATATGCGTCTTAATAATTTCCTTTACTATCTCTGGATGTTCCTCGATCATCTTATCACTTGCAGTCAGGCAACAGCATGCATGGTCCTTCCACATCGAACCAGACCATTCAACGATTATTCCATTGCCTTCTTCTACAATGATTGTGGGTGAGGGGCTTGCAAGAAATACGCAATCAACGGTGTTAGCTCCAATGGCGGTAATTGCATCACTTGGACCCATTGCTTTCATCTCTACGTCTTTTTCAGGGTCTATTCCATTATCTGACAACCATTTTGAAAGAATGGTGTGCTGGATCGATCCCGGGGGGAAGGTTGCTATTGTCATACCTTTTAAAGATTGGGCCCCTTCATATTTATCAGCAAACTCCGGACGGATAACGATTGCAGAGCCTTGCGTCTGCACACCAGCAATAATCTTTGCGTCCAGTCCTTCGTACATGGCGGCAATAGGTGGTGAAACACCCACGTAAGCTACATCAAGGTCTCCGGCAATCATTGCATGCATCTCCGGCGGTCCGGAAGGGAATTCCTTCATCTCTACTTTTTCTATGCCAAACTTTGCAAGGTCTTCTTCCCACCATCCTTTTTCTGATGCCAGCATTGCAGCAATCTGGTGCGTGCTTGGTTGGTATCCAATGTGAAGAGTGGTCATTTCAGAAGGTGCTTTTTCATCTACACATCCTGCAAAGATTGCAATCAGTGCAACCGATGCGATAGCTATTAAACTTAGCATAATTCTTTTTTTCATTTTAATCACGTTTGGTCCATTTTATATTACATTACTGAGCATTTTTTATACTCAAGTCTTCTACCAGCACAAGTTATTATTTAAATTTTTCTGTTTGTGCACTAAATTGTCTAATTGTATAATAACACAGCAAGATATATCAATCAGAAAGGTCATTATTTGTCATATATGAGTATTGCAGATAATATGGTAGCCGAGATATTCAAGCACGACAAAGAGCTGCTAGTGGTATTAACAGAGACAATCAAACAGAAACTTGGAATTAGTATAGGAGAATTCAGTGAAAAATCTGGTATACCATCAAGCACGCTTTACAAAATCCTCTCTGGAGAAAGGGATCCAAACCTTCGCACCTTCAGAAGGATATTAAATACTGTAGGGGAGGTAGAGGATGAGCATGTGAAAAAGAATAAAAAATTCATTGCTGTTGTCTGTTCCCGCGGCTGTCTGGACGTGCTTGAGAAAACAACCCTCGACACTGGAAGAGATATCTTTGATATCAAAGAATATGCGGTTACAAGCATGGAAGAGGCAATGATAGCAGCGATACAGGCAGAAAAAGACGACGCTTCTGCGATTGTATGTGCACCGATCGTCAGCTCCACGGTTGAAAAAGTAGTTAATATACCGGTTGCTACGATAAAACCGAAATTGAGTATTGCCAGTGCAATTGAACTGGCAGCAAAAAAAACAGGTTAAGAAGAGACGATATGATACCTTTCATCAAGTTACAGGGAAATGGAAACGACTTCATTCTTATCGATGAATATCATGGTACTGTTGTCACTGATGAAAACAAAGCTAATTTCGCATCAACACAGTGCAATCGAAGGTTTGGTGTTGGTGCTGACGGGGTCTTGTTTCTTAGCAATAATCAGTTTGCAGATATTGGGATGCGTTTGTTCCAACCAGACGGCACAGAAGCTGAAATGTGCGGAAACGGCATCTGTTGCATCGTTAAATATGCAGTGGACGCAGGATATGTACAAATTGGTAAAGTAAGTGTCAATACGCTATCCGGAATACTTGATGTGAGAACACAACACACTGAAAACAGGCATCTGCTGATAACAGTCAACATGGGAAAACCTCTTTACGATAGACCGAGCATACCTACTGTTGGTGAGGGAGAACTGATCAACCAGGAGCTTCATGGCTTTACAGTGTCAGCAGTTAATACAGGTGTTCCGCATGCAGTGGTGTTTACAAAAGATCTAAAAGCAGTGTCGTTATTAGAGGCTGCAACAAAAATCAGGTATGATCCACTGTTTCCGAATGGCACAAACGTTGATTTTGTTGAAGTCCACTCGACCGATGAGATTAGCATCCGCACTTATGAGCGCGGCGTGGAAGCTGAAACGCTGAGTTGTGGCACAGGCTCAGTGGCAAGTGCTTCAGTAGCAAACCGTCTCAAAAAAACTGGTGATAAAGTTCTGGTACACACCATGGGAGGACAACTTCATATCGCCCTTGAAAACGACACTGCATACATGGAAGGAAGTGCAGAAACGGTGTTCAAAGGAGAAATACTGACAAAATGATACACATACTCTGCGGAAGTGCTACAATAAAGGATACAGAAGAATTTATACATCAACTGAATGAAATCTTCAGGAAGTATGGTGTTGTGATACAGGCAGTAGACGCGGATCTTGTAGCAGGAAGAAAACACCTGATCACGGCAGCAGAGAGAGCAATTCGCTCATTTCGCGAAAAAACCAATGTAGCAAACAATCTCGGAATGGAGACACTTCTATACGTTGCAGGGTCACGCCAGATTGAAAAAGCCCTGCAATTTGGAGTGAAAAGGGGATGTAACAACATAGCACTACTAATAATCAGCAAGAGCGAGAAGAATACCGACAATGTAAAGCAGGAATTAAAAAAATTAATCAGTGAACGTCCGGATGTGGCTGACTACATCATTTCAAAAAAAGAGAAGCTCATGTCAGCGTTCAATATTACGCAAGAAGAGATAGCTGCAGCAGGAGAAGATAAAATACCAGACCTTGTGCTTGAGAGAGTTGCACTTAGAAACATAGTAAGAAAACTCAACCAGTAATGATTTGGGGAACTCTTAATAAACAGTTTATCCAATTCTTCACGTCTTCAATTTATCATACAAACTCATATAGCCTTTTTCTTTAAAATAACGACATTTTCATGGAGTTCCACACCAACGACAATTGCAATCGTTACGTACTTCCTCGAAAAACGTGTACTCACTGTGACCGCCCTCTTCTGACTGATAGTTTTTGGAGGAAGAAGAGTACAAGGATTGCAATTCCGATTAATTCATAATAAAAAGAGTGCGCAACCCCTGATGAGAAAGAATACGTGTTAAGGAACATTGATATGAAGTACTGCCACCAGTGCGCTTCCATAGTACCTTGTGGGAGCGAGAACCCATAAGCAGGATAAAAGAGCGTCTCTGGCATGAGCCACATTTGATCCTCGCACAGGTGCAGAAAAGAAGCAAAGCAGAGAGTGAGACCTCTAAGCTCGCTATTTCGTTTGTATAGATACATGCCAATAAATAGAAGGAAGATAATAAAGAGTAACGTGTGAGCGAAAATTCTCCCGTTTGAAATGGATCCTGCAAGCAGGATTTCTCCTACCGGTTTATCTATTAAATCAGGAAGGATCGCACCTATAAAAACCGCGAGGTAAATCTTGCGATCCGGTTTGATTTTTAATAATCGGAAGAGTAACACTGCGATTCCAAGTGTTATTCCAAGATGTCCAAAGAAAAACATGATTGTTCACATCTGTTTCGTGGTTTTTATTCCACTAAACACATACAATCATAACAGCATCCTTTTTATGATTTCAACTCCTGCCTGTAGTGCGTCTTCGATTTTTCCAGGGTTTTTGCCGCCGCCCTGTGCGATGGCGGGTTTGCCGCCGCCTCCGCCCCCAACGATTCTGCTCATTTCTCGTACAATGTTTCCGGCGTCAATTCCTGCTTTCACAGCTTCGCTTCCTGCTGATGCCACGATTTTAACACCATCGTGCCTGCTTGCGAGAACTGCTATCGTGTTTGGTTGTTTTGCAAATTCCGATGCTATTTTGATTAATTCGTCAGTGTCTGCATTTGATAGTTCTTTTGCGATAACGCTCATGTTTCCAATTTTACTGGCATTGGCGAGGTCTGACATTACTCTGGCTTCTGCAAGTTCCTCGTGGAGTCGTTCCACTTCTTTTTTAAGCTGTTTCCACTCTGTAAAAAATCGCTGCACGGTTTCAGGCAGGTGTTCTGGCGTTACCCTAAGAGCACTGCTTGCATTGTAGAGCAGTTCTTCGCGTTCTTGTGTTTGTTTTACAGCAGAATCTCCTGCTGCAAACTCGATTCGTTCCACTCCGTCCTGTATGCGTTCCGTGCGAAGAATTTTAATTTGCCCGATGTCTCCCGTGTATTGTACGTGTGTGCCTCCGCAGGCTTCTATGTCGTCACCGACTTGCAGTATTCTTATTTCACGACCGGGTGGAACTCCGCCCTGGTACAGTGTGAAACCAAACTGCTGCTCTGCTTTTACTCTGTCCATCCAGACGCTTTTAACCTTAAGGTTTGCAATCACTACCTTGTTTGACAGTAGCTCTATCTGTTTTAGTTCCCCAGGCGTGATGCGTTTGTAGTGCGTGAGGTCAAGCCTTGCCCGGTCAACAGTTTTCTGTGCACCGGTCTGCCACACGTGTTGTCCCAGAACTTTCTTAGCAGAATCGTTTACGATGTGCGCAGCAGTGTGATGTCGAGAATGAGAAGCTCGACGCTCTGTGTCAATTCTGCCAACGACATGGTCTCCCTCTTTTATTTTTATCTTGTTGCCTGAATCGGTAATGTGAAAGATTACATTGTCTGTTATCTGCACATCCACAACGTTTACGAGACGGTCTCCGAGAGTAATTGTTCCATGGTCTGCTGGCTGGCCTCCACCTTCCGGATAAAAAAGAGTTCCATCGAGCACGATTTTGTCCTCAATAACTTTTACCACGTTTGCCTCAAACATCGAATCTGCTGGCTTTTCGTAGTACAGTTTTTTGCTGGCCTTAATTCCCGTAACATCGGTGGACACTTCCGCTTCTTTACTATCGCTTTTGATGTGAGATTCCGCAACACTGGAATAAAACGTGTCCGGCAGGTCAACTTCAACACCAACCTCTGCTGCTGCCTCCTTTGATATTTCAGGCGGTATCCCGTGAGTGTCATAAAGTTGAATGAGTTCATCCAGTGGTATGGATGACCCCTGTTTTTTAAAATGAAGCGCTGTTTTCGTAACCAGACGCCTCCCGCGGCCAAGCGTGTCCCTGTATTTTTCTTCTTCAAGTGAGAGTATTTCACTGGCGGTACAAAATCGTTCCCTGAACTCCGGATACTCTGGCAGGTGTCGAATCTGCATGTCTACCAGTTCGGAAAGTGGAAGATCCAATTCAAGATTGTTCATCAAGCGCAGAGTCCGCCGAAGAACCAGCCTTGCAAGATATCCTGCCTTGACGTTGGAGGGAATGATGCCGTCTCCAAGCATAAAGGTGAGACAGCGGGTGTGGTCTATTACAGCATACACGGACTCAACGGGTTCCATGATCGACTCAAGTTTTTCAACCGGTATTCCAATACTCTTTGCAACCCTTGCTCTAAGTTCTTTGAGCTTGGCTTTTCCACTTATATCCATAACACCTGCAAATCTGGCATTAGCAGCAAAAATACTCGCATACTCGTGATCATCGATCGAATGCTCGATTCCTGCAAGATTCATAAGTTCGCTAACAATATCCGGAAACACTGCATCATAAATCGTTGGTGCGCCATTGGATACCCACACAAAACGCTCAAGCCCATAACCAGTATCCACAATATAATTATCCATCTTTTCATACCGCTCGCCTTTGATAGTGACTCCCCCGTTCTTTGTCTGGCGGAGATTCATAAACACAAGTGTTGCAAGCTCAAGCCCACTGACAAGCACCTCCAGGCACGGACCTGCATTACCGCCGCCAGCCCACGGCTCCTCCCGATATGTAACAGCAAAAGGGTCAGCCCCAAGCTCACGCAAGAGCGTGTCACAATATTCAACAGTTGTATCCTTCCAGTAAATCTCATCATCCTTGCTGTTAAACGCATGATGTGCCATCATCTCAAAAGTGGTAAGATGTCTGCCACTCCGGCCAACAGCATCGAGATCGCTTAATCGAATACACGGCTGCGAAATAGTCAGAGGATTTGCAGGAGGCGGCACAAGACCAGACGTTACAAAAGGCTGAAAATCAGCAATTGATGCAATAGTCAGGTAAATATCGTCCCGCCAGCGTGCAACAACCGGATAACGTGCAACCCGCGCGTGACCTCGTTTTTCAAAAAAGGAGAGGTACGCCTCACGCATCTCACTGATTGAAAAAGCTTTTTTAAACACCGGCGCACCAATAAAATCATACGAATCGCATGGTGCATCGCCACAAGTCTTACGCTCATAATCCCGTGTCCAGAAATAGCCACCACAGGAAACACACTGTTTTCTCACAAAACCATTATCATTAAAATAATCAAGCTGATACTCATCGTTCAAGAACATCGACTCCATAAATAAGTATTGACAAAACTAAGATAAGCACCTCCTGTCAAAAAAAGATTTCCGTCCCGGCACCTTTTCATCTGATGTTTTCAGCGTTGCATGCTCTGGCGTAGCAGGTTCCAGAGTATAAAATAATCCGTAATAGAAAAATTGATAAGGAATAAAGTAGAGAACATAACGTATGTTAAGTGAGTTACCGATAGATTTGGAAAAGGTGAGTAAAGCGGATATAGATAAAGAGATATTGCGTGTTGGAATGATAGCAGAGCTGGATGCTGTGAATTTGTATGAGCAACTCGCGGCGATGGCGGAGCAGGAAGAAGTCAAAGCAGTTCTCTTAGATATAGCAAGAGAAGAGAAGACACACATGGGTGAATTTCAGGCACTGCTCTTAAAAAAAGACAGGGAGCAGGTCGAGGAACTGGAGAAAGGTAAAAGAGAAATTGAGGAGATGTAAAAATGGAATTTGGAAATTTAATAAAAGGAGCAGAAGCCGAAGGTAAAGAGAAGCACGTCCCCCATATTGAAATTGGCAAGGGACGAGGAATAGAAGGAGTAGATGTTGTACGTGTAGTTGTGGGTAAAGACGTCCCGCATCCCAACACGATGGAGCACCACATCGCATGGGCAGAACTCTACGGAGTAAAAAAGGATGGGCAGTTGGTTTGTCTCGGAAGAACAGCTTTTGCCGCTGGCTACACTAACCCAAACACCAGGTTTCAGGTGCCTGTTGGAGATTTTAAAGCGTTCTGTGCTATCGCGTACTGCAATATCCACGGTGTGTGGCAAAACTGTATAGCAGTAGAATAGGGCGGAGACATAATGAAAGGAAAAAAAGAAAGATATTTGACCACAAACCAAGGTGTTCCGATCACGGACAACCAGAACTCGTTGACCGTTGGCGAACGCGGTCCAGTGTTGCTACAAGACGCTCAGTTTATCGAGAAGATGGCTCATTTTGATAGGGAGCGTATCCCCGAAAGGGTTGTCCATGCCAAGGGAGCAGGGGCACACGGCTACTTTCAGGTTTACAAGAGCATGGAACCTTATACGAAGGCGAAGTTCCTTCAGGATCCGGATAAAAAGACTCCTGTATTTGTTCGATTTTCAACTGTAACGGGTGGACGTGGCTCTGCTGATACCGTGCGCGATCCCCGCGGATTTGCCGTTAAGTTCTACACTGAGGAGGGGAACTACGATCTTGCAGGGAACAACCTGCCTGTCTTTTTCATCCGGGACGCCATCAAGTTCCCGGATATGGTTCATGCCTTCAAGGGCGCACCGGATAGCAATATCCCCTCTGCCTCTTCCGCGCATAACCGCTTTTGGGATTTTATATCTCTAACGCCGGAATCAACCCACATGATTACCTGGCTTTTTTCTGATAGAGGGACGCCCAAAAGATATCAGATGCAGGAAGGTTTTGGTGTCAATACCTATGTGTGGGTGAACGCCGAAGGAAAGGCGATGTATGTGAAATACCACTGGAAACCAAAATTGGGTGTGCATAACCATGACCGTCATGAAGCAGCACGGTTGGCTGGTGACGACCCCGATTACCTTACTCGTGATCTTTGGGATACGATCGCAAGCGACGAAGAGGTTGAGTACGAACTCAATGTCCAGTTGATGGATATTGCTGACGAATTGAAACAAAATTTTGATCCACTCGACGCAACAAAAACCTGGCCTGAGGACAAATTTTCGCTGATGCCGGTAGGCAAAATGGTGCTCAATCGCAATCCCGAAAACTTCTTCGCCGAAGTGGAGCAGGCGGCTTTCTGTCCAGCCACAATCGTTCCCGGGATCGAGTTTTCCGGTGACAAGTTGCTCCAGGGTCGAACGTTCTCCTATAATGATACTCAGCGCTATCGGTTGGGAGCGAACTACCTGCAACTTTCCATCAACCGCCCTCTGGTACCAGTCGACAACAACCAGCGCGATGGAGCCATGCAGTCCGGAAGTTTCAGTGGGCCGGTCAATTACGAACCCAATAGCTTAGCTGGTGGTATGCCCATGGAGGCTCCGGTGGGTATATCTCGTGTATATCGTGTAGAGGGTGAAGCAACTCGGCGTAAGATTGGCATAACGGATGATTTTGGACAGGCGGGAGAGAGATATCGCTCCTTGAGCAAGATGGATCAGGAACATCTGGTAGACAACCTTATTGTGGATCTTACGCACATAGACAAACTGATTCAGCAACGGGTGATTGATAACCTGACAAAGGCTGACCTGGAGTTGGGGCAATCCGTAGCTGAAGGTCTAAAATTTGAAATAAAATAGGAGGAATGCATAAAATGGAAGAAAAAGTAAGTATGCCCCTGATTGGGGAAAAATTTCCGGATATGGAAGTACAGACAACACATGGAAGAAAGAAACTGCCAGATGAGTACAAGGGCAAATGGTTTGTCCTGTTCAGTCATCCTGCAGATTTTACGCCGGTGTGCACGACAGAGTTCGTGGCTTTTCAAAGACGTTTTGAGGAGTTTAAAAAACTTGACTGCGAGCTTATTGGATTGAGCATAGACCAGGTTTTCAGCCACATTAAATGGGTGGAATGGATAAAGGAGAACCTGGACGAGGAGATAAAGTTTCCAGTAATTGCAGACGACACAGGAAGAGTTGCTAAGATACTGGGGCTTATTCATTCCAGCAAGGGAACAAATACGGTCAGGGCAGTATTTGCCGTTGACCCGCAAGGAATCATGAGAGCCATGATTTATTATCCGCAGGAACTTGGCAGGAACATGGATGAAATACTGAGAATGGTCAGGGGTCTTCGAACTGTCGATGAAAACGGCGTTGCGATACCTGCAAATTGGCCAAACAACGAGTTGATTGGTGACGAGGTTATAATTCCACCGGCAACAGATGAGAAAACCGCGAAGGAACGAGTCAAGCAGTACGAATGTTATGATTGGTGGTTCTGTCATAAAAAGCAGGAGGTGAAATAACATGCTAAGCGAAAAAATGCAGGAAGCGCTGAATGGTCAACTCAACAAGGAGATGTATTCGGCGTATCTGTATATGGCGATGTCTGCTTACAGCACGTACACCGGACTCAAAGGGTTTGCCAACTGGTTCATGGTTCAGTACCAGGAGGAGATGATGCACGCGATGAAAATCTACGACTACATCAACGACCAGGGCGAACAGGCAAAGCTGGCAGCAATCGGGCAACCTGCAACAGAATTCGAGTCGCCTCTGGATATGTTTGAAAAGACCCTGGAGCATGAGAAGTTCATCACGAGGAGCATCAATGAGCTCGTGGACATTGCGATCGCAGAGAAAGACCACGCTACAAACATCTTTTTACAATGGTACGTTACTGAACAGATAGAAGAGGAAGGCAACGACAATGAAATCATTGCCAGGTTGAAACTTGTTGGAAAAGACGGGAATGGCTTGCTCATGCTTGACAGGGAACTGGCAGCACGGGTATTTACGCCTCCTGTGGCATCTGAAAAGAGTCAGCCGTAAGAAAAGGGGAATAATAAAAAAGGAGGTAAATGAAAAATGGCAAAATGGAAATGTACCGTCTGTGGATATATTTACGACGAAGAAGAAGCCGGAACGGCATTTGAGGATTTGCCTGACGATTGGGCATGTCCTGTCTGCGGTGTTGGCAAAGAAGAGTTCGAAAAGGAAGATTGAATGAATCTCAGAAGAGAGTTAAAACCGAACATTTACGCAGTGGGAGCAATTGACTGGGAGAGGAGATTATTTGATGAGCTAATCCCGCTGCCAGATGGAACAAGCTATAATTCCTATTTGATAAAAGGAAGTGAGAAGACGGCACTGATAGACACGGTGGACCCAACCATTGCGGATGTGCTGGTAAGAAACCTTGAAGAACTTGAGGCTGGCGATATAGATTATGTAATCGCCGATCACGCCGAGCAGGACCATTCAGGGTCATTACCACGGATACTCGACTTATATCCCAGTGCTAAGGTCGTTTGCACACCGAAATGTAAGGATTTGCTTATGGATCTGCTCTTAATACCAGAGAATAAGTTCATAACCGTGGCTGACGGGGAGACTTTGCCACTTGGCAACAAAACACTGGAGTTCATTCATGCACCGTGGGTTCACTGGCCAGAGACGATGCTGACATATCTAAGAGAAGACAAGATGCTTTTTACATGTGATTTTCTCGGCTCGCATATCGCAACAAGTGATTTGTTTGTGACAGATGAAGCAATGGTCTATGAGGCAGCCAAGCGATACTATGCCGAGATTATGATGCCTTTCCGGCCAATTATCAGGAAAAACTTAGAGAAGATAAAAGATTTACCGATGGACATAATCGCACCGAGTCATGGTCCAGCTTATGATAAGCCAGGCTTTATTCTCAATGCTTACAGGGATTGGGCTTCTGGCGAGGTGAAGAATGAGGTAATCATCCCATACATCTCAATGCACGGCAGCACGAAGAAGATGGTAAATTACTTCACAGAAGCGTTGATTGAGCGTGGCATAACAGTAAAGCAGTTCAATCTGTCAGAACCGGATATTGGAAAACTGGCGATGGCATTGGTAGACGCGGCTACGGTTGTGATCGGTTCACCCACAGTTCTGGTAGGTCCGCATCCAAAAGTCGTTTATGCTGCTTGTCTCACAAATGCTTTGAGACCAAAATTGAAATTCGTGTCCATAATCGGATCTTACGGTTGGGGCAGCAGGATGGTGGAGCAACTTGCAGGAATGATTACCAGCTTAAAGGTTGAAATACTGGATCCGGTCGTGGTTAAAGGAGTTCCAAAAGAGGAAGATTTTATAGCATTGGATAAATTAGCAGATGAAATTGTAAACAAACACAGGGAACACAATATAATCAAAGCAAAAGCGTGAAAAAAATGAAAATGATAGAAGAAAAAAGAGGGACCTGTTAGAGAAAGGGGAATTATTATCAAAGAGAGATTATGAAACCTATAAAAAACAAATAGGTAGACATATTAAGGAGATGGTTTTTGAGGAGTTCACAACGGAGATATTTTGATATGAATCTTGCAGAAAAGGAGGAGGCACCTCTACCAGTAACAAAAGTAGAGGGAAAAGAAATACCCTGGGACCCAGCGCAACTGAGGAGAATCCAGGAACACCCCTGTTTCAGTAAGAATGCCAGCCATCTCTTTGGAAGAATGCATCTCGCGGTAGCTCCGAAGTGTAATATCCAGTGTAATTACTGCATTCGCAAGTTCGATTGTGTGAATGAATCCCGACCAGGCGTGACGAGCAAAGTTCTAACACCAGGGGAAGCGTTGGAACGAGTAAAGGAAGTGCTTGAACAGGCACACTACATTAAGGTTGTTGCTGTTGCCGGACCTGGTGAGCCGCTGTACAACGAGGAGACTTTCGAGACTTTCGGGCTCGTAAAGAAGGAGTTTCCACACCTCATACGATGTATGAGTACGAACGGGCTACTTCTACCAGACAGAATTGATGACATCGAAGAGCTTGGAATCAGCAACGTGACCGTTACGTTAAATGCCATAGATCCAAACATCGGCAAGAATATCTATTCGTTTGTCAATTACGAGGGTAAAAAATACAAGGGGGTAGAAGCAGCTGAAATATTGCTCAAAAATCAGTTAAAAGGAATAGAAGAAGCGGTAAAAAGGAAAATAATTGTGAAAGTAAACACGGTTCTCATTCCTACTGTAAACGAAAACCACATCATTGACATAGCAAAGAAAATGGGAGAAATGGGTGTTTATTTACAGAACATTATTCCCCTAATCCCGCAATACAAGTTTGCCAACGTCACACCACCAACACCACGAGAAAAGAAGGAGGCGCAGGACAAATGCAAAGCGTATATAACGCAGATGTCACACTGCCGCCAGTGCCGTGCGGATGCCATCGGGAAACTTGGAAAAGATATACAACACTGCTTAACAACAAAGTAATATCTTCCGCACTCGATTACTGCGTAATCGAGAATCACCGGTTATTTTCTGCACAACGAAGTTGTGCAGTTCAGAAACATTTATTAATTACACTCCTCTAATAATATAACTATGCAGGTCATTACTTCAACGGAAATGGCGGCTCTTGATGCAAACTGCGAGTATTACGGGCTTGCACGAACACAGTTAATGGAAAACGCCGGGGCTTCTCTTGCAAATATAATAAAACAAAAATTCCCACAAGGTACACCTGTAACGATTTTTGCAGGAAAAGGAAGCAACGGGGGCGATGCGTTTGTTGCAGCAAGGCACCTTACAGGCTATAATGTTCAGGTATTTTTGCTTGGTAGAGGAGACGAAATAAAAACGGCTGGAGCCAGATGGAACTTTAGTATTCTCAAAAAAGCAGGAACTTCGATTATTGAGATTACAGATTCAACACAGATACCGGAACCTGACAATGATTGCGTAATCATCGATGCGATTTTTGGGACAGGTATAAAAGGCAGGCTTCGCCCACTTGAGTCAACCGCCATTGATCGAATAAACAACTGTGCTTCTGAAGTAGTTTCTGTGGATGTGCCAAGCGGACTTGATCCTGATACAGGAGACTTTGAAAAAGCAGTAAGATCGAATCTAACCGTTACATTCCACAAGCCAAAACCAGCATTGCTCCGTCAGGAACTAAAAACATATACTGGTGAACTGATCACAGCACCAATTGGAATACCCCTGTTTTTTGAACGATTGATCGGCAAAGGCGATCTTGAACGACTTGCCACTCGAAAACCAGAAAGCCACAAAGGTGATGCTGGAAGCATGCTTATTATAGGAGGCGGTCCCTACTCAGGAGCGCCAGCACTGTGCGCTATGGCTGCTCTTCGGTGCGGCGTAGATCTCGTGCATATTGCAGCACCAGAGTCGGTCTCTGATATTATAGCCTCCTTTTCACCAAATCTTATCACAGCAGCACTCACCGACAACCATCTAAACGAAAACGACATTCCCTTGCTTAAAAAAATGATTCCAGATGCTGATGTTGTGGTGATTGGCATGGGACTTGGAAAGCACCCTGAAACACAGTCTGCTCTCCAGGAGATTATCCCGCTCTGCAAAAAGGCGGTAATCGACGCTGATGGGTTGTATGCACTCGATTTTCAACAAAAGAACTATTCTAACATAATAATAACGCCCCACAGTTACGAGTTCAACCGGATTACAGAACTTAAGACTCCGGAAAACCTTAACACACGCATGCAGGTCGTCACAGGCTTTGCAGAAGCAAGCAATACAACGATACTTCTAAAAGGCAAAACCGATGTAATTGCAAAAGGCAGCATGGTTAAAATCAACACCACTGGAACAAGCAGCATGACCGTTGGCGGCACTGGTGACGTGCTTGCGGGAATTACAGCAGCACTCTTCACAACAAATGATGCACTACTCTCTGCATGCTGTGCAGCATTCATTAGTGGGCGTGCAGGAGAAATCTGTCATCAAAAATACGGCAGTGGACTTACCGCAACAGACATAATCGAATGCATACCAGAAGCTTGCAACCCATGAAGAAAGGATTTTTAATCACTGTTGAAGGCATAGACGGCGCTGGAAAACATACGTTGTGTTCGTTCATCAAAAAATTTTTAGAATCAGAGAACATTGAAGTAGTCCGGATGGAGTATCCGGATTACTCAAGCGTCTGGGGTAAAATGATTAACGATTATCTTCATAATAAAATAGAATTCAATAATAACGAACAGTTTTTTTTATATCTTATAGACATATTAAAAGATCAAGATAAAATTCGTAGACTACTAAGGATGGGCAGTGTTGTAATATCAGATAGGTATTTTTCTTCCACGGTTGCTTTCCAGTGTGCTAAAAGTTTTAATTACCAGCAAGCAATATCAATAATTAAAGCAGTAAATATTATTGTACCTGACTTAACCCTATTTATTCAAATCCCGCCAGAAGTAACTTTAAAAAGAAAAATGATGCAAAAAGGATCCACAGACAGACATGAAAAAAATATTGAATTATTACGAAATGTCAATGGTGTGTATGAAAAAATGCTGAAAGAAGAGACGCTATCTAAAAGATGGGTAAAAATAGATGGAAATCAAGATTTAGGCATAATAGAGAATGATGCAAAGTACATAATAAAAAAATTTTTAATATAATAAAAAGAGTGTTTGTAATTGTACTAAAAGATTGAAGTCTTGCCGGTTCAATGGCATCTTCTATTTTTGTCCCACAGCCGCAGTGCTGACAATGTTTATATCCTGTAATGCTGCTGTAAAGCGTATATGAAAATCGTTGTTCTTCCAGATCCACTCTGCTATGATGGCTCCCAGATTTATCCGCTGTGGGCATATAAACATTTTGAAATTCGTGGTGATTCTATTGTGCTGTTTCAAGGTGCGATGAACGTTACTTATGAGTATATGCTTGATATTGAGGATGCAATCGATGGCAAAGCAATTTCAGGAGACATGCTGATTCATTTCATTGTGGAACGCTTCGATTCGCCCCCGAGTATGCGCCTTGCTTACTATATGCAGAGATTGCTGATAGTGTGCATCAAAGAGCAGTTGTTAGAATATGACATAAAAACCATACGCAGTGGAGATGATCTCTTCGTAGATGAGGGTAAACTCACTGTATCAATTGCTACTTGTGGAATCTCCAGTGAAAAAATCCACTGTGGCATAAACATTACCACAACAGGAATACCAGAAGGCGTCAATGCTGTAGGTTTGCATGAGCTTGGGATAACTAACCCGATGGATGTTGCCAGAAATGCAGCAGCAGACTTTTCAAAGGAGATAAATGATATCGAGATGGACATCACCAAAACCAGAGGAATAACATAGATAGATTGTACTTGTTCAGCTCAAAGCACAAGATTGAGCACAGCTTGATTACTTCGCAACTCGATTGCTTGCGCAATCGAGAGTTGTTTTCTGTACACGCTGTGTGTAGTTACTGTTTATTTTCTGCACAACGAAGTTGTGCAGGTGTTAATCTCGTGAGAATCTCATGGTTGAAAGTCAGAGAGAATATACGAGTATCACTCGAGTGGATAGTTACAATACTTTTTATGATTTATTACCGGCAGCAATATAGAATCACAAGTGTGGAATGAATAGAGAAAGCCAACAGGAGGTATAAACATGATAGAGTACAATGCAGACACTGTTTTTTTCCATTCATGGTTCCGAAATTATGTAAAATCTTTTTACACAAAAGATCCAAAAACACAGGAGAACATCAGACTCAAAGAAGAACACACGTTACGTGTTTGCAAGGAAATTCTACAGTTAGGCAAAGCGCTGAATCTGAACAATGATGCACTTCGCCTGGCTGAGATAATTGCATTATTTCACGACATAGGTCGTTTTGAACAATTCACGATATATGGCACTTTCAATGATCGGGTATCGGAAAACCACGCAACTCTTGGACTGAAAGTTTTAAAAGTGACAAACATATTATGCCAACTCACGAAAGCTGAGCAAACCATCATTTGCAACGCTGTAAAATATCACAATGCACGTAAAGTTCCCAACAGTGTGGATAAACTATCTGGACTGCATTCAAAGTTAATACGTGATGCCGACAAACTGGATATATGGCACGTTGTGACAACTTATTATACGGAACGACACAGGCATCGCAACCCGGCATTGGAACTCGAACTTCCGGATACACCTGGATATTCACGTTCTTTTATTGATGATATTCTTAACAACAGGGTTTCAAATTCGCATGATTTAAAAACATTTAATGACATGAAACTCCTGCAACTGGGCTGGATATTTGATATTAACTTTGCACCGACATTTTTTCATATTCGAGAAAGACGGATTATTGAGAAAATCATTACCGCCCTCCCGGATACTGAAGATATACGAAAAATTCAAAACCACTTAAAGGCCTATCTTGAGAAAAGAGTATCTGGGAAATCAGGCAATTCCGGATTCTCCACAATGCAATAAATTTATGCCATCTAAAATATACCAGAAATCATGAAAACAGGCACACTCCGATTACCTGACTATCTGGCAGAATCCCTGCCTAAATAGGTGTTTTTAAATAGGGGTAGTTTATTCTATCTATTATCGGATGGTAATAAAAAATGGCAAGTCAAAAATATAAATTTAAAGTTGAAGGTCTGGTACCGCCAAGGAATACAAGAGGAAAAAATAAATCAATGTGGAATGATCCAACCGAAGTACCTCGACTCATAAAACTTAGAAAAGAAGCTCGTGATGCACTAAAGGGGACGCAGCCTCTCTCCCGGGACATCGTATTATCTATAGAAATTCACCTGCCGGTGGGTTACAACAAACCCGGTGATCTGGATAATTTCGTCAAGGGGATTTGCGATGGGTTGATGAAATGCCCTGATGATCCTATGTTAAAACTGGATGAAACTTTTGAAAAAATTGAACACAAGAAGATACATCCAGAGACTTTTGCTGTGATCGAAGATGATGAAAAGATTGTCAAAATAACGGCAACAAAAGCTTTTGAAGATATTGAAGAGCCTTTTTATGAAATTGCAGTCGAGGGAAAAACCGAGTTAGCGTGAAGTCACTTCTGGTGCATTTTCATTCGACGACCTACAACCAGCAGTCGCAATTGCCATGTTATCATGGCTCTTGTCAAATATATCGCATGATTGGATTCATCAAATTTTTTGTTAGTATCTTTCAACACTGACAATGTTATCCTCAAGCAGCTTGATGATTTGCTCCTTCAAACGATCTACACTTAAACACTCGACACGTTCCAAATCTTTAAAAATCACATCCTTCACGACAGCACCCATCAGATCATCAAAGCCAGGTCTTATCTGGATCACAAGAGAGCCTCTGGTTATATGAGTGTGTTCCAGCAACCAGTCTTTGTCACCATCTGTTATCCCAATAACCGGTGTAGAAAGACGATACAATATGTCAGCAGCAATTGCTGTCGTGTCATCTCCAATGGTTACAGCCACACAGGCATTTTTTGCTTTTTCAAAAGACGACTCTGCATCATGATTGATCAGCACTGCAATCATATTTTTCAAAGAGCCTATTTGTCGAGTATTAGCCACCCTGTGTCTTGGAGTACCACTTCGGATAATAGCGGTTGCAAGATCAACCTGCTTGAGTTTTTCGAGTCCGTGAACTTTTACATCGCATCCTTTAATATCTGTGATGATGCTGTTATCTGTTATCACAGTAATCTCTGGACCTCTTGCTCTTCCGATAATAGTACCATTGATTTGAACAAGTTCACCTGGTAAAACCCCTTTAATGTGACGGACTATATGATTTTTAACGTATTCAACGGTTTTCTTTGCATTAAATGGATAAACAGGAAGTTTCATGGATGACGCAAGAGATTCTGTTAATTCGCCGCAGCTTGAAGTACATCCGATTGCACCAGCACCTTCGATCAGCAGTACTGGCACGTCTTTAGTTTTTATTCTACCAAGCACAAGCTCTGCGAACAGAATGCCAGTTTCAAGTGTCTTTCCATGATTTACAAGACATGCCACATCACAGCCTTCATCAATCATTCGCTGGACAGCTATTGATGGACGTTCACGATGTCTTATGTCGATCATGTTTTCAAGTGAATGATCGATAACTGCTGTTCGTCCCATGCTTCCGCCAAGACAGCTACTTACTTCACCAAATTTCTTAAGCATGGTAATTGTTTTTAGTGCAAAGCCACTGTCGATCGCTTCTGCACCATGCACTACAACACCAATCCTCATAAAACAAAAATGGTCTATAATAGCCATGCTATTAATGTTTTCTCTCTTGTCAAGGTTGTTACATTACGTGGTATTGCGGTTGAAACGTTGAGCCTTTCTCATATTTAAACCTGAGAGCAGCGTCCACAAGACTCAAATCAACAATAACTTCAAAACAGTGTCAACATTCGTTTTCATCCATCTGCATCCATTTACCTACACTGTTTTTGCTTGCCGCCAAATGACATGCTATTTTGCAGTTACTCCATCCCTTCTTATGCAGTTCTTTTGTCTTCTCACGTTTAGCTATTAACAACTTTTTGTTCATTTTAGACACTCGTTTCACCTGCAAGAGTGTCCCTCTTTTATATTAGAATCAATCATTACGAGTAATCAAGCACTGAAAAATGGTACAGTACCATTACTTCCTGCCACCACCTGTAGGATTATCAATGCATCAAGTGATGTCACTTCACCATCGCGATTCATATCTGCTTTTTCCTTCCATTCGCCGCGGACTGCTATCTGCAGGGCAAAAAAAGCGTCTGTAGTGGTGACTTCTCCGTCATTGTTGAGATCACCCATCACCCTCTCACCGCCGAATGCATACACCTTCCCGCTTCCTACTGTAAACACCATTCCATCAGCAATAGCCGGCGATGAGCCACCTTCCGGATAGCTCCAGATTATATTACCAGTAAATGCATCGAGCGCGTACGTTCCAACATAATCCATGACACCCCATTTATAGTATGGTTTTCCCACAAACACCTTTTCGTCTGCAACCGTAACCGAGCACTTCCAGTTCCCAAGTTCATCCGATGCAGAGGTATTCCACAAGAGGTCTCCATTTGTCGCATTGAAGCAGTACGTCATAAGATCAGATGATCCAATGCAGCCGCCGCAGACGTACACATTTCCATAAGCAATGGCAGGCGTTGAATCGGTTCTCTCTACTGGTTTATTCCATTTGACAGTCCCGTTTTCCGAGTACAGCGCATAAAGTGCACCAGCACCATTGAAGAAGTTGTATTCCGGTAAATATACCACGCCGTCTCCAATTGTCACAGACCCGCAGAATGAATTATTAGTAGTAAAGTTCCAGATCTCATCCCCGGTCGTCATATTCACGCAGTAGGCAACCCCGCCGTCCATACAGATACCGACATAACTGCAGAAGAATACCCGGTCATCTGCAACCGATACAGCGGGAGTCGATTGGGCTATCCCATCCACAGTAAAGTTCCAGAGTTCTTCACCGGTTTCTTCATCGAGACAGTAGTAATGGCAGCCGTCCCAGTCGCTTGTTACGACCATGCCACTGGAAATGGTGCATCCGCCATCAACCGCGCCTTTTCCGGTCGGAGGTTCAAACATCCAGACCAGAGATCCATTTGTCGCATTGAAGCAGTAGGTTTCGTTTGCGGAAAGAAAGACGTAGCCATTGTTATACGCTGGAGTAACCCATGATCCACAGACATCCGGAGTCTTATTAATAGAGACGTTCCAGAGAATTTCTCCAGTGTATTCATCGAGACTGACAAGGTAATCATCGCAATAAACAAATATCCTGCCATCTGCTATCGTAACAGACGACGCGCGGTGTGCACCAATGTTATTGCTAATCCATGCAATGTCACCGGTATTCGATGCACTGGATGTAGAGTATCCAACGTGTCCTATGTCACAATGAAACTGCGTCCAGTTCGATGCGGAGGCTGGTGGTGGAGTGATCGCAAGTGTCACCACCGTCAATAATATTATTATCAGTGTTTTTCTATTCATAAGTTGTGCCGCCATATTATTTGACTAATATCCATAATATTTGTTTTTACACAAAGTAAAACGTCTTACTTAAAAGTTTCTATATAGCAAAGCAGCGGGACGTCCATACCATATCTAACTTCGATCCACCATCACCTGCATAATCATCAGTGCATCAAGCGATGTCACTTTACTATCGCGATTCACATCAGCTTCATCGTTTGGAGGAATGCTTCCAACTGCCATCTGTAGAACTGTAGACGCGTCTCTTGTATTGACTTTTCCGTCATGGTTGGCATCACCAGAATCGTATATTATAAATGCGTACACCCTTCCACCTCCTATCGTAAACACCATCCCATCAGCAACGGCTGGCGATGCGCCGCCTTCCGGATAGCTCCAGATCACATTGCCTGTAAATGCATTGAGGGCATAGGTTCCTGCGTAATCAAAGCTCATTCCGTAGCCACTTATCCTTCCCACAAATACCTTGCCATCTGCAACTGCAACTGAAGAAGTCCATGCACCAATTTTATCACTTGCGGTTGTGTTCCATATAAGCTCTCCAGTTGTCGCATTGAAGCAGTAGGTTTGTAAATCGCTGGATCCTTTGCATCCGCCGCAGACGTATACGTTTCCATAAGCTATAGTGGGTGTTGAATCGGTTCGTTGAATCGTCTTATTCCATAGAATCGAACCGTTTGTCGCATTCAATGCGTAGATGTCGCCGTTACCATAGAAGTTGTAAGTGGTGGCATACATGATTCCGTTTGAAATAGCTGGAGAACCACAAGCCTCAAAGGTAGTGTTTGTGCTCCACATTTTGGTGCCTGTATCAGAATCAACGCAATACACATAGCCTCCAATTCCGTAGAGGTAACTCGTGAAGTAGACTTTTCCGTCAGTGTATGCTGCCGTTCCTTGTGCACGTCCACTCACTGTAAAGTTCCAGAGTTCTTCCCCGGTCTCTTCATCGAGACAGTAGTAATGAAGACCTCCCCCGTCTGAAGCAAATACCCTCCCGTCTGCAATCGTTGTTCCACCGTTACATGCTGATGTTGGGAGTGTGTACTCCCATATTATCGAGCCGTCTGTTGCATTGATGCAATACACCACCAACCCTGAAATGAACACCTTTCCATCATGGTATGAAGGCGAGAGCCATGAACCTTCAGTAGTTGTTGTTGCAACAGATGTATTCCACAGGACTTCCCCAGTGTATTTGTCAATCGCTTTTAAGAAGTTATCGCAGTTCACAAAAACCCTCCCGTCTGCAATTACCATTGATGTGCTATCAACCACGCCAATATTATCGCTTATCCACAGCGTTTCGTTTGTGTTTGGCGCAATTGAAGGCGAGAATCCAATGTTTGTATCGTCGTAGTGAAACTGTGTCCAATCATTCATTGTAACGATTACCGATGTCCTTGTCAGTGTATTATTCGTCTCATTGGATTCCTCTACTTCCTCCTTTGAGTCCGCGGTTGCGGTGAGTTCGTGCTCCCCGGTTCCAGTTGGGATCCATACGAATTCCAGTTCCATGATGTTCCCTGCATCGAGTAATGGTACGGTTGCTTCACCTAATAACATTCCATCTGCCTCAAGCGTAATGTTGAACAAGCTTGCATTTAGAAGACCTATATTCGCTACTTTTACACCAAGCCTATTCTCTTCGCCAACATATCCAGCAGTCTTAAGCGCAATCTTTTGGATGGTAAGGTCTGGCTTTGGCGTCTCAACGATTACATTTTCGCAGCGTTCATTATTTGTCTCATTGAATTCTACAATCTCATCGTCACAATCTGCAAGAACACACAGTTCATAGCTGCCTGGTTCTAATGGAGTCCATGTAAAACTAACAGTTGTGCTGATGCCAGCGGTGAGACCGGAAACGCTTGCAGTATCAGCAACAGTTCCGTCTGCACCAAACGAAACATTGAATGCGATGGCATAATCAAAGCCGTTGTTATTGACTGTCGCACTGATAATGTTGCTGTGATTGGAGTAAATTTTTGGGGGCGGCATGAGCAAGGTTGGTATTAAGTCTGGTAATGCTATCCCTACCGTTACGTTCACAAACTTCACGTTGTTCGTTTCGTTTGATTCCTCGATAGTGTTCTCAGGGTCAACTGCTGCAGTTAGATTGAAAGTTCCGGTTGATGTCGGTGTCCACGAGAAACCGGTTATTTTTTCTTCGCCTGCTTTGAGCATGTTGATTGTATTTATACCGATAAGTGTTTCATTGTGCTTTAACGAGACGTTAAATGAGTCGGCAGACCCGCCTTCGTTTTTTACAGTGACAGTAATCTCATTAGACCGGTTTACACAGAGTGTTGTTGGTGTGAGTAGCGTTGGAATCAGGTCCGGGATTTTAGTACTTTCATTGAGGCAATAAACATAACCTCCACCAGTCCCAAAATAGACGAATCCATCAGATATTGAGGCTCCCTGCAAGATATATCCGCTGTCAGGCGGGTTGTAATCCCATACGAGCATTCCATCGGAATTAAGACAATACAAAGAACCATTCGTCTTTGCACTGGTAAAATAGATGTACGGCTTCCCGTCCTGTATAGATATTGCAGGAGAAGATTTTACACCTGCATTAATGAAATACGACCAGATTATTTCGCCAGTGGAGTCATTCAGGCAGGTGAGGTTACCGGTAAATCCGTGCTCTCCCTGACCAACATACACTTTTCCATCGTAAACTACAGGTGTTGACGTGCTGAACCCGTTTGCAGTGCTCCATCCATCGTCAACAAAAGTTCCGTTGTCAAATCCAACCTTAAATACGTATCCAAGCGGCTGCCCCTTTTCTGAAGTTGTGTAGATATATCCATTGTGATACGTTACCGATGCACGAACCTTTCCGAGGTCAGGTCTCGGAAACGACAGTTCTGAAGTAAGATCAACTTCATCGGTAAGCGTGCCGTTCTCTCTGTAAAGGCTTATTAATTTTCCTTCATGCGTTGCAAAGACGAGATAATCTCCCACAACAGATGCGCCGCACCACAAAAATCCCGAAGTATTTTCTGTTGGATAACTCCAGAGTTGCGTGCCGTTATCGCAATAACAATAATAGTATTTGGTGGTTACACCACCTCCCAAGCCTTCACCGATGTAGATTTTGTGATCAAAGTACGTTACCGGGCATTCAAAGTTTTTATCTGTAACGCTGGCATTCCACAATTCACTGCCTGTTGTTGCATTGAATGCGAACAGGTCGCCGCTCCTTGCTGCCACAACTATCTTTCCATCGCCGTAAGCAGGTGTTGAAGTCTGGAGATTTCCTCCAGTAGTCTCGTTCTTCCACATTAAATCGCCGTTTGTCTTGTTAAATGCCCAGATAGAGCCGTTTGCTGCGTAGATATAGACTATATCGTCTGCGATTATCGGAGTTACGTCAATCCCATTACCACTTTCATATGTGAATGCACTCCATGCAAGCTCCACGTCCTCTATCGGTGCTGGACTGTAAGTTACTCCAATGTTTATCTCGTCCTTCTGGAACTGGTGCCAGTTGCTGTCAAGCGCCGCTGCTGGAATCACAGAAATTATTAATATTGCACTCAAGATAAAAATAAGTGTAATTTTTTTATGCATATTCATCGCTTCCCCATACACGAACACCTTCGAGATAGCTACCAGCGGCTTAACCAACCAATTTCCCTTGAGCACATCAGCAATCTATGGGCTTGCAAGATATATGTTTTGATGGTTGGTAGAACACTCGTTAAAACAGTGCTCTACCAAACCCCGGCTTGTCATCAAGTAGTCGTCTGTAAAATCAGCAGTGCATCGAGTGAAGTTACACGTCCGTCACAGTTCATGTCGGCTTCGTCGTTTGGAGGAATACTGCCGACTGCCATTTGTAGAACCGTGGACGCATCCGCTGCGGTGACTTCTCCATTGCGGTTGGCATCCCCTGTAATTATTTTGTCTCTGAACGCGTAGACCCTTCCATCATTCCCGATACTTACGACCATACCGTCACCATTATCTTCTTCTGCAATCGATGGTGATGAGCCTCCGTGTGGATACGACCATACCGATGTCCCTGTTGTAGCGTTGTATACGTAGATTCCGTCTGCTGCCCCCCAGTTCGTTCCAATCTTACCGGTGAATAGCATGCCGTCTGCAATCGTCGGGGATACGGTCCCGCTTCCATACGGAACTGTCCACTGCTGTACGCCTGTTTGATTAAAACAATACGTAACTCCTGGTGCATTGACACTTCCTGAGACATAAATGTAGTCTCCTGATATTGCAGGTGTTGAATCGGAGTAGGTTATTGTTCTATTCCAAACAATAGCACCAGTTGCGAAGTTGACCGCATAGAGTAGACCCGTGTCGTTATTATAATCAGTGAAGGTCGCAACATAGACCCGGTTGTTCACAGCATCGATCGAAGCAGAGCCTCCGATGCCCCCGGTCAGCAAGGTTGTCCATTGTTCGTCTGTAGTTCCAGACGCTGACACATTCTCGGATTTATTGACGCAGTACAGGTTCGATGGTCCGCTCCACTGCATTCCACCAAAGACCACTCTGTCATCTGCAACAGCAGGTGTTGAAACTGCAGTCCCCAATACAAGTGGGTATGTCCAGGCCATGGTGTTCAGATTACTTTCATCGAATGCATAGTAATTGCTGCCACCGCTCCCCGCAAGGACCATTCCGTTTGCAACTGTTGGACCTCCGTTACACGAGTATCCACCATCAGGGAATGCAATCTCCTGTATTGCTACTCCGGTTGTTGCATTGATTTTGGTCAGGTTGTATCCACCACTGACAAAGAGCGTGCTGTTGTTGTAAGCTGGAGATGCCCACGAACCCAAGTTTTGTGTATCTCCAGGTATTGATGTATTCCAGATGGTTGTACCTGTTTCCCTGCCGATTCCATAAACCTTATCTTTTGCATAAACAAAGACCTGATCTCCAACGATCATCGCCTGCGAGCCTGTTACTGCTCCGATATCCTCGGTTATCCACTTTATGTCCTTCGTGTCAGGTGCATTCGCGGGGGAATTGCCAGTGTTTGCGACATCGTACTGGAACTGTGGCCAGTTTGATGCGGACGCTATCGCAGCTATCGCTGAAATCAGCACTATCGTAATTACAAGAATCGCTAATCCTGTATTTATTCTTCTTTTATTCATCCTAATTTACCTCTAATTTATTTGTTTTAATTCTTAAAAAATATTATCCAGTCATTGTTCATCCGGTATTATGGTGTGATTTCGCCATAAGCATGAAGTAGATACTGTGTTGTGCACACAGCTTCCCTGTATATGTCGATTGCAGTTATTGGTTTGTTCAGACATATTACAATAGCCACAACATTTTGGTTAATACAGACAAACTTGATTAGCTGCTACGTACACCCGATGGCATATATAACTACCGTTATTCATTCAACCAGTCACGTATTTGTGCTGTTCTGTAGATGGTTTAGATGATTAAGAACCTTTTCAGCTATCCCGGGTCCAATGACTTTTGTAAGCTCTGCGTGTGTGGTATTTACTATCTGTATAGCGCTCTTGTAGCCTGCATTATAGAGTTTACGTGCTCTTACCCTTCCTATGTCTCTGATTTGAATTAGTGGTAAGAGTTCTCTGTGTGCACCATACGTGATACACCCGGTTAGCTTTTGCATCTGTCCTGCCTGTGGGTATCCAAGTGTTCGTGTAATCTCCCCTGCTGCATGTGCAATCCACTGCGCGGTTTCGCTCAAGTTTCTAATATCACCTTCCCCGATATTGTATTTAGTACAGATGTCATTTTCCGGTGTTTCATTTATCCATTCATATAACAGAGCTGCTGTTTTGACTTCTGCAAGATACCATTCATAGTCGCAGTCGCTGGTTGATGGGAGTAGCTCATTGCAATGGCGTTTGATGAATTGATCTACCCACGTATAATCAGCTCTTCTCAAATAAAGCGGTCTCATGTCTGGTGTCCTGCAGATTAGCTGCAGAAGAGCAAGGTCACAGGTTTCACTGTTTTCCGATAGTTCACTGACTATTATGTCTGCTGATAATGGGTCAAGGTACAGCTTTGATATAAGGATGCCAAGTTCTGTTGGGTAAAAGTTGTTGTCGTCCCGGATTATCATCTCACTGTCTTCAAGAAACCCCAGTACTTTTTGAATCGCTTCATTTATGCCAGATGTTTGCTGCTGGTGTGCATAAAGCGTTCTTGCTATAAAATTGTTAAGTTCTTCTGTTGTTTGTACAAAACCAGTTACGATGAGTGAAAGGATGTGTGTTCGGAGCGATGGCTCACTTGCAAGTTTTGACCATATGGTTTCAGGCTTCCCATGCAGGTAATTGTCTTCTACCCATTCCGCTTCTTTATTACTTTTAACAATCGTTACTGCTTCGCCGTAAGGGTCAAGCGCGGGTCTACCTGCCCTTCCTGCCATCTGTTTATACTCGAGAACCGGTATAGGCACAGAGCCGTAATTGGGGTTGTACCGCCTGTACCCACGTATTACAACCAGTCTCGCCGGAAGGTTCAAGCCTGCCGCAAGTGTTGGCGTGCTTGTAATCACTTTGAGGATGCCTTTTCGATAAGCGTCTTCGATTATTGAGCGCTGGCTCGTTGCAAGTCCTGCATGATGGAAAGCTACTCCACCTTCGATGCACGCTGCAAGTGCAATAGCTGCATCTGTTTCACTTGCGGCAAGGAGGGATGTTGCTGTTTGTTTTAGCTCAAGCAAAAGCTCTTCATCGAGATTGTGCTTGATCACTTTTGCAATCCGTTTAGCGCTTGCTTCAGCATTTCTGCGTGAACTTTCAAATACGAGACATTGTCCACCACCATTCAAGGTATCTGTTACCAGATTGACTGTATCATCTTTATCTACCTGTTTAATATTTTTATTTGTCCCGTCTTTGTATTTTATAACATCTTTGAGAAATGTACCCTCGTTTAATTCTACAGGCCTCCAGGTGCTGGTAACAACTCTCGCTTTGAGCCAATCTGCTATTTCTTCTGCATTTCCGATAGTAGCCGAGAGTGCAATAATTTGGATTTGTTCATTACTTTGAAGCTTGGAAAGTATCACTTCGAGTGTTGGTCCCCGGTTTGCCGAATCTATTAGATGAACCTCATCAGCCACAACGACTGTTATCTTTGACATCCACGATGTCCCATTTCTAATCAGTGAATCAACCTTTTCAGAGGTTGCAACAATAATGTCGTTGTTTGCAAGCCATTCGTCTCTTGAATCAAACTCCCCGGTGGAGATACCGGCACGTATTCCAATCTCACTGAATTTCTTAAAATGCTCGTATTTTTCTGATGCAAGTGCTCTGAGTGGTACGATATAAAGTGCTTTACCGCCTTTAAGTATGCTCCTTAGCATGGCAAGCTCTGCTATTAGCGTTTTCCCTGATGCTGTTGGTATTGCTGCAAGAAGGTTCACACCATCGAGGACACCAGTCCCGATCGCTTCTTCCTGTGGTGGATACAGCTCTGCAAGTCCTTGCTCGATATAAAAATTTTTTATTTTCTCAGGAATTGGTAAGTCTCGTATGTACATTGTCTGAATAACAATCACACCTCAATACATAAATAGATTGATGGCACGTGTTTGATAAAGATAAAATAGAAAAATGGAGAGTAGAAAATGATAGAAGTGCAAAACCTGACAAAAACGTTCAACGGAAAAATGGTGCTTAATGGAATCAGCTTTGAAGTGAAAGAAGGCGAGATATTCGGATATCTGGGTCCCAACAGAACAGGAAAGACAATAACAATGGAGTAGCCCTATTGTCGTGTCAAGCATAAAGTGTCGCACCGATTATTTTAAATCCGACAGCGTCATATAAGATATGGGAGTTGGTCGCTATGTGTTCCACAGTTGACGCGACACTAAATTGCAATAGAGAAAATCATGGTGGGTTACCAAACAGGGTTTTATGATTTTTTGTATTTATGCCCAAATATAATTTTTTCCAGATAGAGCTCCTTTTCGTTGGTGTCGTATGAGAAAATAATTCTCAATTTATTGATCCATAATCGGCAGCTTCCGCTTAACTCATAATGCAAGTGCTTGTATCTTACAGGATTTTGAGCAACTTCTTCAATCTTATCTTTGATTTTATTCTGGAAATGTTTGTCAACTTTCCTGAAATCTTTTGAGAACTCAGCAGTCGGAAGTATTTTATAATTCATTCCAATCAACAAACTCCCTGTCTGCAATTTGTTGTCTTGCTTTTTTGTATGAATCCATGAACTCAGTATCACTCATCAACTCAAGAGATTCAACTATTGTGTCAAATTCATCTTTGACTCTGACGAGATCTAATATTGCCTCTCTTGTAACCACTACACATTCTGCTACCATAATTAGATATATAAGTACTCATTATTTAATAAACTTTATCCAATAATTGCGCAAATTCATAAAACTCTGTTTCCCGGCATGACACTTCATGGTTACGGCGGCTCGCTAAAGGCATATACAAAAAAGTGCGCAAAAGACCATGGATATCACTATGAGATTCGCCGTTATATCCTACTGATCCTGGCGTGGAGAGGATATTATGTATCCGAGGTAAATGGCAAAGCAATTTGCCAGAAGGATTATTGCTTTGAAAATAATACAGTTCAGGTTCTCCAAGGAACCAAAATTATCAGTGCCTGGCTGCTAAAGCATCTTCAGCGGCGGTGACAATAACATCTTCCACCATTGTAAGTGATGGGTCATAACATCTCTCTCTTTTACATAATTCCTTTATCGGCTCATTTTTTCGTATAGATAGTGACAACTCATTAATTCTCTCGGCAACCGTTTCCTCTGAAATAATCTGCCCTCCTATCAACCTCTCGGAATAGGCATCAAAGATCAATTTTACTGTGATTGGCTTCTTTCCCGGAGTGAATCTTGCCCTTGTAAATTTGGCTGCTTTACCAACAATTGTTTTTATTCCATACTCGGCTGCTCTCTCTGAAGTAACTCCAACTGATCCCACCTGAAGATCTTCAATAAGAGTGATGATTGGACTCAAACACGGCTCAGAGGAGGAGCTGATGCCGGATATATTATCAGAGATGACTTTGCCTTGTACTAAAATGGTGGATGCAAGCTGGCTCAGTGATGGACGGTAGGTCATTGCATCGATAACCTCCACGCAATCGCCAAGTGCATAGATATTGTTTATATATCTCTCCCCTTTCTTAACATGCATAAAACGATCGGTTACTATCCCTCCTTTCTCTCCTATTTCTATCCCTGCCTTTCTTGCAAGATCAACATCTGGTTTAACCCCGGTAGATATCTCTACTATATCTGCTGGAATCTCTTCTCCGTCGATTGTAACAGACTTCACCACCCCATTACCTTTTATAGCATTCATTTTGCTTCCAAGAGCAAACTTAACTCCCATTTTTTCCAGTCTTTGCTGAACAATTGATGCCATATCCGGGTCAAGAAGTGAGCGAAGAAGCACAGGACGTGTTTTTGTCACCATTGTTTTTATGCCTGCTCTCTGGAACGCTACTGCCACTTGCAGTCCTATAATTCCCGCTCCAATCACCACACCATTCTTTGCTTTACTCATTGCATCCATTATTTCTTCTGCATCATCCTCGTTACGCAAAGCATAAACCCCACTAAGCTCCGCTCCTTTGATTGGAGGGATGGTAGGTCTTCCCCCTGTTGCTATCACCAGATAATCATATCGAAGCTCTTCTCCACCAACAATCCTGATGCTGTTATTTTCGACATCAATACTTTCTACTGCGGTTTCAGTTCTGACATCGATACCTCGATCGAGATATGATTGCACTTCTTTTACCTCTACATCGTCTATGCCGCGATACAATCCCTGCAGAACAAAAGGCAGCCCACAAACAGAGACCCACCCACGTTTCTCTTTTTTTATAATCGTTATTTTTATCTCTTTGTCTGCCTCTTTTATTCTTGTAAAACCAAATTCAACGAGCTGGAATGCCGCGTCTCCTCCTCCAATAATTACTACTTTTTTTACCATTGTTAAATCTCCTTGATGCTTTTTA